>DASYGU010000208.1:0-11922 GCA_035999355.1 Candidatus Limnocylindria bacterium
CGAGATCGGGGTTCTCCTGCCGCCCTGGTGGCTGACCGACGCCGATCGTCTTCTCCGCTATCGGCTCGGCCAGATCCAGGCCCATCCCGAGGCCGAGCCCTGGCTGATCCGGCCCATCGCCATCCGTTCCGACCCTGCCCAGGCGGTCGGGATCACGAACTTCCATGGACCGCCGGACGAGCGCGGCTTCGCCGAGATCGGGTATTCCCTCCACCCGGAGTTCCGGGGCCAGGGGTATGCGATCGAGGCCGTGCGCGCGATGTTCGGCTGGGCGGCCGCGAACCACGGGGTCAGCCGGTTCCGGGCATCGATCGCGCCGGACAACGACCGGTCCGTCAATCTCGTCACCAAGCTGGGGATGACCCGGGTCGGCGTGCAGTGGGATGAGGACGACGGCCTGGAGCTGATCTACACCGTGGAAGGGTGGGGAACGGCCTAGAGCCAGTCGCTCCCCGAGCCGCGTGCATCCTCGGCCTGGACCAGCACCCCGCTGTCCAGCTCGGACTCGAACAGGGCCAGCTCCTCGTCCGGGATGCCGTACGAGTGCTCGTCGTCGGGGAACTCGCCGCTGCGGACATCGGCGGCGTAGGTGGCAAGCGCGGCGCGGATGTCCTCGGCGAGGTGGCCGTAGCGCTTCACGAAGCGTGGCGCGCGGCCCTCGGTCAGTCCGAGCAGGTCGTGCCAGACCAGGACCTGTCCGTCACATCCGACGCCCGCCCCGATGCCGATGGTCGGGATGCGGAGGGCCTGGCTGATCCGGGTCGCGACCGGCGCGGGCACCGCCTCGAGGACGATCGCGAAACAGCCGGCATCCTGGAGGGCCTGGGCGTCGGCGAACAGGGCGCGGGCCTTGGCCGCGGTACGACCCTGGGCCTTGTAGCCGCCCAGCATCGTCGCCGACTGCGGCGTGAGGCCGATGTGGCCCATGACCGGGATGCCGGCGCCGACGATGGCCCGCACGCGGGACAGCGAGGCGCCGCCGCCCTCGAGCTTAACCGCATCAGCATCGGCTTCCTTGACGAACCGAATCGCGTTCCCGACCGCCTCTGCGTCCGACACCTGGAACGAGCCGAAGGGCATGTCCGCCACCAGCAGCGCACGACTGGCGCCGCGCCGGGCGGCCCGGGTGAGGACCATCATCTCGTCGACCGTGGCCGGCACCGTGGAGTCGTGGCCGAGGACGACCATCGCGGCCGAGTCACCGACCAGGATGAGCTCGATCCCGACCTGATCGGCCAGGTGGGCGCCCGGCGCGTCGTAGGCGGTGACCATCACGATCTTGTCGCCGCGGGCCTTCATGGCCGCCAGCTCGGGCAGCGTGAAGCGCGATTCGGCGGCCTGCGGTTCGGTCGTCATCGGTCATCCACCTCCATCGGCATCTTCGTCCTTCAGCAGGACGTTGTCTATCAGACGGGTGCGCCCCATCCGGATCGCGGCGGCCAGGGTCGGACCGTCGAACGCGGCGACCGCGACGTAGTCCACCTCGACCCCATCGGCGGCGTCCAGGACTGCCCGCGCGGCGTCCACCGGATCGCCCCCGGCACGATGGGCGGCGAGCCCGGCGTCCAGCGCTCTCGGGAGCGCCAATGCGCGCTGCCGTTCCTCGGTCGAGAGGTACGCATTGCGCGAAGACAGGGCAAGGCCGTCCGTGTCGCGCACGGTGGGCAGTACGCGGAGGGTGATGGCCGCCTCGAGGTCGAGATCGCGGAGCATGGCCCGGATGACGGCCACCTGCTGCGCGTCCTTTCGGCCGAAGTACACGCGCTGGGCGCCGACCAGGTTGAACAGCTTGAGGCACACGGTGGCGACCCCCCGGAAGTGGCCGGGCCGGACCGTCCCTTCCAGCATCTCGCCCAGCGCCCCCGGATCCACCCACGTGTCGAACCCCGGCGGGTAGATCTCGGTTCGGTCGGGGATGAACAGGACGTCGATGGATGCCGCCTCGGCCGCGGCCACGTCGCGTGGTTCGTCCCGGGGATATGCCGCGTAGTCCTCGCCCGGCGCGAACTGGGCCGGGTTCACGAACAGCGAGGCGACCACGGTTCCGCATTCGGCCCGCGCGGCGTCGAACAGCGACCGGTGACCGTCATGAAAGGCGCCCATGGTCGGGACCAGCCCGACGTCTCCCTTGCCACGCCGCTCGGCCAGCGCGCCACGCAGCTCGAGGGCGGTCCGGACGACCTTCATCCGTCCGCGTCTCGCTCGGCAATTGTCCTGGTGGCCTCGGCGAGGGCGCGATACACCGGCTCGACATCAGGAGCCCGCTCGGCCAGTGCCGCGAGGTGCGCGTCCACGGTTGCCCAGTCGCCCCGGGCGATGGGTCCCGTGAGCTGGAATCCGTTCTCGATCACCCGACGCATGAGCGGGACGAGCGCTTCCGGCGGCGCCCCGCTCTCGATGAACAGTCGCGCGGCTGCCCGGTACAGCGTGACCAGGAAGTTGGATGCCATCGCGGCTCCGGCGTGATAGAGCGCCTTGTCCGAATCGGCCAGCTCGAACGGCTGGAGGCCCAAGCGACCGGCCAGCCAGCGGGCCGCGTCGCCGGCCTCCTCGGACTCGAAGGTGAGAGCCGCCCACGCCCCGTCGAGCTGATCCGGTCCGCGATCCAGGGTGAGGGTCTGGAGCGGATGGAGGCAAAACCGACGGGTGTGCGGCGCCAGCGCGGTGACCGACGTCGCGCCCGACACGTGGGCCACCCACGGACCGAGCGGCACGGACGCGGCGACGTCCGCGATGGCGCCATCGGGAACGGCGATCAGGACCACGTCGGCGGTCCGCTCCACGACACGTCCGGTGCTGACGGTCGAGCCGGCTGCACGGAGACGGCCGGCCAGGGCCGTGCCCGCCCGACCGGTGCCCACGACGTGGATCGCTCCGAACACGCCCGCAGTCTAGTCGGGCACCGCGACGGGTCGCCCGACGCCGGTCAGAACGGCTTGAGGACCATCAGGCCGATGATCACCACCAGGCCCACGCTGCCGACGAGGGTCACCTCGAACATGCGAGGCGACTGAAGCATCCGATCGAGCTCCTGGGCGGTCACCGGAGTCGGACCCTCGACCTCCGGCTTGGAGAACGGCGGCTTCATACCGATCCCCCGGCGGATGCCGCGCATCCACTCCCCGGCCCGCGCACCCATGTACAGGGTCAGCAGAACGAACATGACGAGCGAGACCCAGATCCATCCCTGGCCCCACAGGCCGGCCATGAACGTGGCCACGATCCCCGCGATCAGGAGCAGCAGCCATCCAACGCCCATCGCCGCGTAGCTGGTGACCGACACGTCGAGCATGGCGCCGATCCGGACTGGGTCCCGCTCACGGCGAAGCCGGAGCGCGGCAAAGGCGGACGCGCCGTGTCCAAATACGAACAGGAACGCGCCCAGCACGTGGGCGGTCACGATCCACGGATACCACTCCACCGACGTTTCTCCCTGCGATACGGCGGCCATCTTGCCGCCTCCGCGGCGGGAGCCGCAGGGATTTCGCGTGGTGTACGGTTGGTCGCCGTGTCCGGCCCAACCTTCCTGAATCTCCCCGCCGCCCTGCCCGAGACGACCGATGTCGCGATCGCCATCCTCGGCGTCCCGTTCGGGGTCCCATACCCGAAGCCAGGCACCGCGGCCGGTTGCGCAGCCGCTCCGGCCGCGATCCGGCAGGCGTCCAGGCGCTTCGCGTCAGCCGTCGCTCATCACGACTTCGACACCGGCCAGCCGATGGTGCCGCGTCCCGAGCGGATCGCCGACTGCGGCGACGTCACGGGCGACCCGTCGGACGGTGCCGGCAATGTCGCACGGACGGAGGCCGCGGTCCGGACCCTGCACGAGCGGGGGGCCATGCCGATCGTGTTCGGTGGCGACGACTCGATCCCGATCCCGGTGCTCGCCGCGTTCGCGGATCGAGGACCCATCACCGTGCTCCAGGTCGATGCCCATCTCGACTACCGCGACGAGGTGCAGGGCGTCCGGCACGGCTACTCGTCGCCCATGCGTCGCGCGTCGGAGATGGCCCACGTCGAGCGGATCGTGCAGGTCGGCCTGCGCGGGGTCGGCAGCGCGCGCCCGTCGGACGTGGCCGATGCCCGAGCAGCCGGGGGCCTGCTCGTGACCGCGCGCGATCTCCGTCAGCGAGGCGTGGCGTGGGTCTTCGACCAGCTCCCCGCCGGCGCGTCGGTCTTCATCTCGTTCGACCTCGACGGCCTGGATCCAAGCCTCTGTCCCGCCGTCAGTGCGCCGGCGCCGGGCGGTCTGTCGTGGGACGAGGCCGGTGACCTGTTGTCCGGCGCGGCGACCCGGTGCCGGGTGGTCGGCGCCGCATTCACGGAGCTCGTCCCCGAGCGTGACCCGAGCGGCTATTCGGCCCTGGTCGCCGCCCGCTTGGGTATTCGGCTACTCTCGGCCATCCCATGAGCGTTTCCGGCGGGCCGGCTGCCGATTCCCTGGCCATCGAGGCCACCGACCTGGTCCGCACCTACCGAACCCATCTCGGCGTGATCCGCCGCCACTCGATCGACGTCGAAGCGGTGCGCGGGATCAGCTTCAACGTCCGAAACGGCGAGCTCTTCGGCCTGCTCGGGCCGAACGGCGCGGGCAAGACGACCACGATCAAGATGCTCGTCACGCTCCTCCTGCCGACCGCGGGCTCGGCACGGGTCATGGGCTACGACGTCGTCGCCGACACGACCGAGGTGCGCAAGCGGATCGGCTACGTGTTCGGCGGCGAGCGCGGCCTGTATGACCGGATCAGCGGCCTCGACAACCTCCGCTTCTTCGCCGAGCTGTACGGCGTCGAGCCGGACGCCCAGCGGCCCCGGATCGACGCCCTGCTCGACCTCGTCGGCCTGGCCGGCCGGGAGAACGAGAAGGTGGAGGGCTACTCGCGAGGCATGCGCCAGCGGCTGCACATCGCGCGCGGCCTGCTCCACGACCCGCCGGTCCTGTTCCTCGACGAACCATCCATCGGTCTTGACCCGGTGGGGGCGCGCGAGCTGCGCAAGACGATCTCGACCCTCGTCCAGGCCGGCAAGACGATCCTGCTCACCACCCACTACATGTTCGAGGCCGATGCGCTCTGCGAACGGATCGCGGTGATCAACGGCGGAAAGATCGTGGCCGCCGGCACCGGGTCGGACCTGAAGGCGGTCATTGCCAACCGGACGATCGTCGAGATCGAGACCTACGGCGTCACGACCGAGGCCGTCGATCGGCTGCGCGCCGACCCGGACGTCATCGCGGTGAACACCGAGGACCAGGACCAGTCCCAGATCCTCCTCGTCCAGTCCGAGCGCGGGACCGAGATCACGCAACGGCTGATCCAGCAGCTGGGCGACACCCGGATCGGCAAGATCTCCGCCCGCGAGCCCACCTTGGAAGACGCCTACGTCCACCTCATCGCCAGCACCGGCGGCGAGGACGGCAATGGGGCTGCCCGCGCGGCGGCGGTGGCCTGACCGATGGTGTCGCTGGCCGAGCTCCGATCGAACCTGCACCAGGTCGGGCGGGTCTGGGTCTTCCAGATCCGGATCTTCCTGATCAGCGACTTCTTCATCTTGACCGCGGTCGTTCAGCCCGTGATCTTCGCGACCATCGCCTTCCTCCTGTTCCAGGTCGGGGGCGAGTCCGCGGGCGAGCAGACCCTCCTCTTCGCGGCGCTGGGGACCGGGATGATGGGCGTCTGGTCCACCACCCTGTTCGGCGGCGGCGGAGCCATTGCGTGGCAGCGCTGGGAGTCCACCCTCGAGCTGCTGGTCGCCGCTCCCCGGCGCTACGACCTCACCCTCCTGGGCCAAACCCTGGCCACGACCACGTTCGGGTTCTACTCGATGGTCGCCACCCTGGCCTGGGGCGTGCTCCTGTTCGGCATGCCCCTCAACGCGAACTATCCGCTCATGCTGCCGCTGTCCCTGCTGGCCGCGGTCATCGGCCTCGGGATCATGGGCATGCTGCTGGCCACGACCTTCGTGCTGTACCGCCATGCCAATGCGCTCAGCAACCTGCTCGAGTACCCGGTCTGGATCGCGACCGGCATGCTCGTGCCGCTTGCCCTGCTCCCGGGCTGGCTGGGCCCGATCAGCTGGGTGCTGCTCCCGACCTGGGCGGTGGAGGCCATCCGCGGCGCGGCGATCGGCACCGAGCCACCGTGGCTGCCGATCGGGATGTGCATCGTCCTGGCGCTGATCTACTACGTCATCGCCCGCAGGGTCCTCGTCTACGTCATCGACAAGGCGCGGCGCGACGCGACCCTCAACCTGGCCTGATCCGCCGTGTCCGCGATTCCCGTCTCCACCGTTCCCTCCCAGCCGGGCTCGCTCCGCGCGAACTGGCGGATCTTCTGGAACGGGGGTCGGATCAGCTATGCCGCGCTGTTCAACTGGGCGCGGCCCTCGATCTACATCCCCACCCTGCTCGGCGCGCCAACGTTCCAGATCCTGTACTTCGCGGCACTCGGCAGCTACGACACCGGGATGGATCCGGAGTTCTTCGCCATCGGCAACGCGGTCCAGGTGTGCTCCATGGCCGGGATCTACGGCATGACCATGGCCGTCGCGAACGAGCGCTGGTTCGGCACGTTGCCCGCCCTGATGGCCAGCCCCGCGAACCGGGCCGCCCTGTTCGGCGGGCGGTTCATCCCGTTCATCGTGAACGGGTTCCTTGTCTCGGCATACGGCTTCGTCCTGTGCTGGATCTTCCTCGACGTCCGTTTCGACGCCGCCACCCTGGGCGTGATGGTGCTGGCCATGATCGTGACCGCGTTCTCGTGTTCGGCTATCGGCGCGGTGATGGGTGGCGTGTCCCTCCGGCTGCGCGACGGCCTGTTCGGCGCCAACCTGCTCGTGTTCCTGTTCCTCCTGTTCTGCGGCGTGAACATTCCGCTTTCCGCCCTGCCCGACTGGATGCAGGCCGTGAGCCAGGTGCTCCCGTTCACGCACGGCCTGGCCGCCGTCCGGCTCGCGATTGACGGTGCGACCCTGGCCCAGGTCGGCGGCCTGATCGCGACCGAGTTCTTCATCGGCGTCGCCTACGCCGTGGCCGCGTTCTTCCTGTTCACCTGGCTCGAGCGAAGCTCGTACCGGAATGCCACCCTCGACGCCCGTTGACGGAGGGCGGTCCCTAGAACCAGCCTCGGCGACGCATCCACCAGCCGAGAACGATGACGATGATGAGCATCCCGAGCAGCACCGCCGGGTAGCCATATCGCAGCTCCAGCTCGGGCATGAAGAAGAAGTTCATGCCGTAGATACCCGCGATGAGGGTGGGCACCATCAGGAGGACCGTGACCGCGGTCAGGCGCTTCACGATCTGGTTGAGGTTGTTGGTCGTGACCGATTCGTGGGCGTCGAGCGTGGCCGACACCAGGTCGCGATACAGGTCGAGCGAGTCGAGGACCCGGACCAGGTGGTCGTAGAGGTCCTGGTAATAGGGCAGGGCTTCGTCATCGAGGATCTCGACCTCGCGACGGAGGAGCTGGTTGGCCGAGTCGCGCATCGGTCCCAGCACCCGGCGCAACTCGAGGAGCTGGCGTTTCAGGTGGAGGACTTCGCGGAGGAGCACAGGGTTGCCTTTGCCGCCGAGGATCCGGTCCTCCAGGTCGTCGATCTCCTCCGAGATTCGGTCCAGGAGCGGGAAGTAGCCGTCGACCGCGGTGTCGAGGATCGCGTACAACAGCCAGCCCGCACTGGGTCCCACCGCTGACGTGCGCTGCTGGAAGCGCTCCTGGACGGCCTCGATGATCGGCGACCGGCCCCAGTGGACACTGACCACGAACTGGCGCCCGGCGAACAGGTGGAGCTCGCCGAGGTCGAACGCCCGCATCGAGTCGTTGGCCGGCAACGCCTCGTACGCGACGATCACGTGGTGGCCCGGGTAGGTGTCGACCTTGGGCCGCTGCCGGCGCTTGCGGAGGTCCTCGACGGCCAGGGGGTGCAGGCCGAACTCGCGGGTGAGGAGGGCGAGGTCGTCGTTGGTCGGGTCGCCGATATCGAGCCAGACCAGCGTGTCGTCCTTGGTGATGAGCCTGTCGATCCTGTCGTACGCCGACTCGTCCAGCGTCTCGAGCGTTCCATCGGGCATGAGCGCCAGTGCGAGCCGCCGCGGTCGTTCGCTGCCCGCCGTATCGGTCATGACGACGATCGTACCGAGGGCCCGCCGCCGCTGATGAGCTCCGCCGCGCGATCGCGGTCGGCCGCCGAGGCGAAGTTCATGCGCAGGTCTGTCCCGTACCAATGCGCCCACAGGGCCGGGCGGACGCCGGTCAGGGACGTGACGTCCCCTCGCTCCACGCTGCCGAGCCGGCCGGCTTCGTGGGCAGCCAGCACGAGCCGACTGCTATCGGCCAGGACCAGGGCAGCGGTCAGCCGCCCATCGGACTCCGCGCTGTCGGCTGGTCGGAGGGTGGCGATGGTTTCGTCCAGGTGCCGTCGCCGGCCGTCCGTGGTCAGGCCGTGGCCGCTGACCACCACTGCGATCTCGGCCAGCTCCCTGCCCGGCGATTCATCGGGTGATTCGGTTGTCGTGCCCCCGACCGTCGGGCGGCTCCATCCGCGAGCGCCCTCGAGCGCGGGTCGGAACGACGGATAGCCGACCCGGCCGCCGAGCCAGAGCAGGACCGAAAGGATGAGCAGCAGGACAGGGCCAAGCCATGACCGATCCCGCTCGAGGGCCGGGTCATCCTGGATGGAGGCCAGGACCAGGATCCGTCCCCAGCCCGCCATCGCGCGAACGGGGAGCGATTCGGCGAATTCCCCGAGATCGTCCTCGTTCCGGACCTGGGCTCCCTGCCAGGTGCCCGCGACAGCGGACGTGGGCGCGATCGTCTGGACCAGGATCGGGATCCCCTCGTTGTCGTGCGCGAGCTGGGCGAACACGCCCTCGCCCCGCGCGAGGACGCGATCCGCGCACCCGCCATCGGCCAGCGCGCAAATGGCCACCGCCTCCCCGTCGAGCCGGAGCGGGAGCCGGACCAGCGCCCCGTTCGGCAGGGTTGCGACCTCAGCCGCCGAGCTGATATCGGAAACCGTCTCGTCGGAGGATGGCGAGGCCTCGACCAGCACCGGCCCGCTGCCCAGGCCCGCGCTCGCGTCACCGCGGGCCGTGAACGCCGCCGCCGCCGCGTCGCTATAGGGCATGGCCTGGACCCGCGCGACGACCGCGCGGACACGGAGCTGGAGAGGATCCGAATCGGTCATGACCACGGTCATCTGGTCGCTGCCAACCGCATCGCGTACGAGAAGCCCGTAGGGCGGTCGTGCGCTCCCGCCGGGGGCCGGCAGCTGGATGCTCATGGCCAGGCCGGTGAGCTGGACGTAGGACACCGTGGTGGGCACGTTGCGTTCGACCATGTCGGCCGACGAGACGGCCAGGATCTCCTTCTCGGCGCCCGCCGAGAGCAACGGCAGGACCGCGAGGACCAAGGCCCCGATCGCGACCCACGGGGCGACATCGAACGGCAATGGCCGGCCGACGGCGGCCCGGACCCAGCGTTCGAGCGCGACCGGCAGGAAGCCGATGAGGGCTCGCAGACGATCGATGGCGAACCCCTAGTCCCCGAAGGACCAGGTCGAGCCGTCCCACACGCCATGGAGCAGCTGACCAGCAGCGCCACGAGCGAACAGGTCGATCCGATTCCGGCCCCACGAGCAGGCGGCCAGGTCCCCGTCGGCGGTCACGCCCAGTGACTCCCACGCGGACCAGCCATCCGGTGCGTACCACTGGTGCATCACCGTCCCGTCCGCCCTGCGGGCAAAGACGTCGATCCGGTCCGGGCCCCACGAGCACGCGGTGGGGGACCCGACGAACGCGCCCCCGTGGCCGTGCCAGTCGTGCCACGCGGCACCGTCCCAGTAGATGCTCGACAGCGCGCCATCGGGACCGATCGCGAAGACCTGCATCTCGTTCTCGGCCCAGCTCGTCACCGCCGGTGTCGATCCAACCTGCCCAGCCAACTGTGTCCAGCTCATGACCCATGGCCTCCCGTGATCGGCGCTCGTGTGGAGCGACCCGAATAATGCCCCACCGCGGCGAGCCGGCCGTATCCTGCCCGGGTGGACCGCTGGCGAACGATCATCGAGCCATTCCGGATCAAATCGGTCGAGCCGATCCGCCTGACCACCGTCGCCGAGCGCGAGGCCGCGCTGCAGGCCGCGGGATACAACCTGTTCAACCTCCACGCCGAGGACGTCCTGATCGATCTGCTGACCGATTCGGGCACCGGGGCCATGAGCGCGGAGCAATGGGCGGGCATCCAGCGCGGGGACGAGTCGTACGCCGGCAGCCCCTCGTGGTTCCGGTTCCTGGAGGCCGTCCAGGAGCTGTTCCCCTTCAAGCACGTGATTCCCACCCACCAGGGCCGCGCGGCGGAGAAGATCCTGTTCAGCGTCGTCGCCGGGCCGGGCACGGTGGTTCCGAACAACACCCACTTCGACACGACCCGGGCGAACGTCGAGTTCACCGGCGCCGAGGCCGCCGACCTCCCCATTCCCGAGGGTCAGCAGCCGGCGACCATCCACCCGTTCAAGGGCAACATGGACGTGTCCGCCCTGGAACGGCTCATCCAGGAACGCGGCCCGGATGCCATCCCGGTCGTGTTCGTCACGATCACGAACAACTCAGGCGGCGGCCAGCCGGTGTCGCTGGCCAACCTTCGCGACGTGCGCGCGGTCTGCGACCGCTACGACCTGCCGCTGTTCCTGGACGCGTGCCGCTTCGCCGAGAACGCATGGTTCATCCGGACCCGCGAGGCGGGCTACGAGGCGACCTCGATCCCGGACATCGTCCGCGAGATGGCCTCCCTGGCCGATGGGATGACGATGTCGGCCAAGAAGGACGGACTGGCGAACATGGGCGGTTGGCTGGCCCTGAACGACGACCGCTGGGCCGAGCAGGCACGCAACCTGCTGATCCTGACCGAGGGCTTTCCGACGTACGGCGGTCTCGCCGGTCGGGACCTGGACTCGATCGCGGTCGGGCTGCGCGAGGTCGTCGACGAGGACTACCTCCGCTACCGGATCCGCTCGACCGAGTACCTCGGTGACGGGGTGACCGCGGCCGGCATCCCGTGCATTCAACCCATCGGCGGGCACGCGGTCTACCTCGACGCCGCCGCGCTCCTGCCGCACATCCCGGCGCTCGAGTACCCCGGCCAGGCCCTCGCCGTCGCGCTCTACCGGGAAGGTGGCATACGCGGCTGCGAGATCGGGACGGTGATGTTCGGCCGGCACCCGGACGGCACCGAGACGCCGGCGCCTATGGAGCTCGTTCGCCTCGCCATCCCACGTCGGGTGTACACCCAGAGCCACGTCGACTACGTGATCGAGGTCGCGCGCTGGGTCGCCGATCGGGCCGCGGACCTGCGTGGGTTCCTGATCACCGAGCAGCCGAGCGCCCTGCGCCATTTCACCGCCCGCTTCGAGCCGCTGTGAGGCCGCCGCGCCGGGCCAGTATCATCCGCTCATGCGTCTCCTGACTGGACGCCACCTCGCCGAGGTGGACGTCAGCTAACTGACCGATACCGCCGCGGCGTATGCCGCGACGACGGTCGACCTGGGCACCGGTGACGGCCGGTTCGTGCTGGCCCACGCCGCGGCCCACCCCGAGCGGCTGGTGCTCGGTATCGATGCCAGCCATGCCGCCATGCGGGAGGCGTCGCGTCGAGCGGCTCGGGCACCCGCCCGTAACGGCCGGCCGAATGCCCTGTTCGTCGCGTCTGCGCTCGAGAGTCTGCCTCCGGACCTCGCCGGCGTGGCCGATCTGGTGATGGTCTCGTTCCCGTGGGGGACCCTGCGCACGGCGGCGGCCGGCCACGATCGTGACCTGACCGCCCGGCTGGCCGGTTTGATCGGACCGGGTGGCCGGCTCGAGCTCCTGCTCGCCGACGCCGAACGCGACGGCACTCCGCCCGTCGACCTCGAGGCGCTGCGGGATACCTA
>DASYGU010000244.1:0-1596 GCA_035999355.1 Candidatus Limnocylindria bacterium
GCTCAAGCAGCTGGCGGCGGCCGCCGAGCGGCTCACCCTTCGCGCCGGCGAGCAGCTCATCCGGGAGGGCGATCCGGCCGAGGAGCTCTTCGTGGTGGTCAGCGGCGAGCTCGAGATCCGCAAGCAGTCGGGCAAGGCGGAGGTCGCCCTGACCCGGGTCGGGCCGGGCTCGATCCAGGGGGAGATGGCCACCTTCGAGCGCAGCCGGCGGGTTGCATCGGTCTATGCCGTGACCGAGACCGAGGTTCTGCGCCTGCCGTTCGAATCGGTCCGGGCCATGATCGCGGCGGACCCCGACGTGGCCACCGCCCTCCTGCGGACGGTCACCTCGCGGATGCGTGGTATCGAGGAGACCCTCCGGCAGCGGGAGAAGCTCGCCTCGCTGGGCACCCTCGCCGCGGGACTGGCGCACGAGCTCAACAACCCGGCGGCCGCGATCCGCCGCTCGGCGGACGAGCTGGCCGAGGTCACCCGCGAGCGGAACGAAGCGGCCGTTGGGATCGCGGTGGGCCATCCCCAGCTCGCCGCGCTGGTCGGGGCCAAGCCCTCCGAGCCGGACCGGGATCTCGGGGCGCTGGACCGGGCCGACCGAACCGATGCGATCGCGGCTGCCCTGCGCACCTCTGGTTTGGCGGAGGACCAGGGACCCGATGACGCCGCCGGCCGGCTGACGGCGGCGGGCTGGACGCCCGACGACGTCACGCAGGCCCTGGCCGGGCTCGAGCCAGCCGCCGTTCCCGCCGCCGTGCGATGGCTGTCCAGCGTGGCCTCGGGGGAGGAGCTGCTGAGCGAGATCCAGATGGCCGCCGGGCGGATCAGCGCGATCGTGGGCGCGACCAAGGGCTATGCCTACCTCGACCAGGCCCCCGTCCAGCGCTTCGCGGTGACCAGGGGGATCGACGACACGCTGGTCATCCTCGAGCACAAGCTGGGCGACATCGCGGTGCATCGGGGGTACGCGCCCGACCTGCCCGAGATCGAAGGCTGGGGGAGCGAGCTGAACCAGGTCTGGACCAACATCCTGGACAACGCGATCGATGCCATGAACGGGCACGGCGAGCTGACCATCACCGTGAACCCGGCCGATGCGGGCGGGGTCCACGTCTCGATCTGCGACAACGGCCCCGGCATCCCGCCCGAGGCCCTGCCTCAGATCTTCGAGCCGTTCTTCACGACCAAGCCGCCCGGCGTCGGCTCGGGGCTCGGACTCCACCTGAGCCACAACATCGTCATCCAGCACGGGGGCACAATCGAGCTCAGCTCCCGCCCGGGCAGCACGTGCTTCGAGATCGGTCTTCCCGCCATCCTGCCGACCGCCGCTGCCAAGTCGACGTGACCAGCCGAACCCTGACCCTGGGTGGGACGGCGTACCCCCTGATCCTGCCCAGCATCCGCGACCCGCGGCTCCACGTCGCGTCGGTGATCTTGACCATCCACCTGCTAGGCCAGACGGTGCTGGGCTTCCAGCTGACCGTGCCCCAGATCGTGGCCGCGATGCTGACCTGCGCGGTGATCGAGGTCGCCCTCACCTTCCGGCAGACGCGCTCGTTCGTGTGGCCCGCCAGCGCGATGCTCACGGGCAGTGGCGTGGCCCTG
>DASYGU010000263.1:0-4266 GCA_035999355.1 Candidatus Limnocylindria bacterium
GAACCTGTGGTTCGCCGTGCGCCAGATGATTCCCTGGTGACGGTCCGGAACCTCACCACGCCTGCGGGCGTCCAGCGAACATGACGCTCATCCGGTTGCTGGTCGCCGCCGCGCTGTTCGGGCTTGCCGTCGCCTGCTCGCCCACCCCGGCCGGGTCTTCGGTCACCGCTACCGCGGCGCTTGATCTCGTGCGCGGCGAGGACCCGCTCTTCACGGGGGTCATAGCGCACGACCCCGAGGCCATCGGCCAGGCCGGCTGGTTCGAACAGACCGAGACCGAGGACGGCTGGGAGATCGTCATCCGCATCGGCTGGGGGGACTGCCCGGCGGGATGCATCAGCGAGCACCGGTGGACCTACACCGTCACCGTGGCCGGTGAGGTCACCCTCGTCGAGGAGTCCGGTCACCCGCTCCCCACCGACACCGCGGTCCGGGGCACGGTCGTGGCTGGACCGACCTGCCCGGTCATGACCGATCCGCCCGACCCGAGCTGCGCCGACCGACCCGTGAGCGATGCCGAGCTCGTCGTGCTGACGGGGGACGGGGCGGAGGTTGCGCGGACGACGAGCGCGACTGACGGAACGTTCGCCATCGCTCTCGCCTCTGGGGCCTACCGCCTCGAGCCGCAGCCCGTGGAAGGGCTGATGGGCACCGCCGAGCCCATCGAGTTCTCCGTCGTATGGGGCATGCCGATCCCGGAGCTGGTCGTGTCCTACGACACCGGGATCCGCTGACGGCTCAGTCCTCGGGAAGCTCGAAATCCTCGACGATCGGGGCGGTGTTGCCCTCGTTGTCGAACGTCGGAACCAGGACCCACATGAAGAAGGTGGCGGCGGCCGCGAAGAACAGGAGCATCACCCCTCCGGCCGGCTCATCGCCGATCAGCAGGTAGACGATCCCGGTGACAAGGATCAGGAGCGGGAACAGCAGGTACGCGGCGAGCCTCATGGCGTCGGCATCATAGCGGTGGCGACGCCCTAGACGATCCAGCCGCAGTCGGTGCGCCGAACGGCGACCGATCCCGCCGGCCGGGTGCCGGCATCGGGGTCGGCGGCGCGCACCAGGGCACGGGCGCTGACCGCGTTGTCGGCCCGCTCGAGCGTCGAGCGGCGGACGGCGGGGTCGACCACGGGCGGACCCGCCTCCCCGGCGTCGGGCAGGGTCGACGGCTGCGGAGGGGCCTGACGGACGCGCCCTTCGCGGGCGGTCACGACCGTCTGATCCGGGAATGCGAGCCACAGTCCCCGCATCCGGGCCACGAAGTGCTCGGCCATGCCGGGGACGAGGAGGTCCACCTGTCCCTGGCCGGAGCGCCGGTAGCCGCGTGACCGCTCGTCGGCCCGGACCCGGTCGACGAAGGGCTGCGCGAGCTGCTCGCCGAGGGCGGCGGTCACGTTTTCCGGCGCGTCGATGCGGGTGAGCCCGGCTTCGAAGGTCGCCGACCCGATGACCACCTCCCCGTCCGGACCGGTGCGGACGAGGTCGAAGGTGATCACGTCCTCGGTGCGCGGATCGCTGTGGCGGGACAGCATGGGCCGAGGATAGCAGCGGCGTCGGGCTAGAATCCGCCCGCACTGACCGAGGAGGTTCCGTGGAACTGACCCAGGAGAAGCCCTATCGCGAGATGGTCTCGGCCCAGTCCGACGACCAGATCGACACCTGGGCCGCCGACCTGTTCATCGACTTCGCCAAGCGTCTCGGGGTCGGCACCGCGGTGGCCAGCTTCAACCGGGCAGCGGGCCTCGACGCGCGGGGCTTCCAGCGCGTGTTCCTCGTTGGTGGCGGGCCGGACCACGTGGTTGGGATCGACACCGCGGGCGCCCTCGCCGCCCCGATCTTCGAGCTGCCGAAGGCGGTGGCCGGCCTGCGCCGCACCGATCCGGACGCGCGGGCCAAGCTGATCGACTTCCTCGTCAACCACCGCGAGGTCATGTCCTACACCCCCTAGCCCCGCCCGGGTGGGCAGCCCGGAGCGTGGCTACTCGTCGCGCGTGGCGCGGACGATGGCGATGGCGTTCTCCAGCTTGAGCTTGGTGATGACCAGGTACTTGGCCAGGTTGTCCCGGTTGGTGGACGGGATCTGGTCGATGACCTCGTGCTGGCGGAGCAGGTCGCCCAGCTCGTCGACAACAGTCGCCAGTCGGCCCTTGAGGTCCATTAGCGCATCGTCGGTGTTCCGCGCGGCGACGGCCACCCCGGCCGCGGTCTTCGAACGTCGCTTCGGTCGTTCGGTCGGCTCCTTGACCTTGGGGTCGCGGCTGCCGGTCAGCCGGCGGAGCTTGGCCAGGGTCAGCTCCCCGGCGGCGACGCGCTTGGCGAGCTTCCGGCGCGTCTTCTCGTCGGTCACCTTCATCAGCTCGTAGGCGTGGCTGATCGTGTCCTTCCGGCCCGCCACCAGCTCGCGGACCTCCGGCGGGGCATCGGTCAGGCGCAGCCGGTTCTCGACGTAGCCCTTGTCCTTGCCGATCTTCGCCGCCAGCTGGCGAACCGAATAGCCGAGGGCGAGCATCTTGCGGTACATCGCCGCTTCCTCGAGTGGCGACACGTCCTCGCGCTGGAGGTTCTCGATGATCGACACCTCGAGCGCGGTCTCCTCGTCGAACTCGAGGACGACAGCCGGGATGGTGGCGAGACCGGCGAGCCGTGACGCGCGCCATCGGCGCTCGCCGGCGATGAGCTCGAACTGAGCGCCGGCGGGGCGGACCAGGATGGCCTGCAGGACGCCATGCTCCCGGATCGACTCGGCCAGCTCGCTCAGGGAGTCCTCTTCGTACGAGAGCCGCGGCTGGGCCGGGTTGGGAAGGATCCGCCCGACCGGGATCTCCCGAATCTGAGGCGGTGCCTTGGACTCGATGAGCGAGACGATGCCGGGCGTCAGCTCCGTGGCAGTCGCCTCGTCGAAGAGACGGGCGATGTTGTCTTTGAAGACGGGTGTTCTAGCCAAGTTCGATTACCTCCCGGGCCAGGTCACGGAATGCATGGGCGGCAGCCGAGCTGGGCGCGTATTCGGTCACCGGTCGGCCGGTGAGCGGGGCCTCACCGAGTTTCACGGTGTTCTTGATCATGGTGTTGAAGACCCGATGGTCTCCGAGCTCGCGGAGGTTCTCGAGCATCTCGCGAGCGAGGATGGTGCGGCCGTCATAGAAGGTCGGCAGGAGGCCGAGGATCTCGAGGTCATGGTTCAGCTTGACGCGGATGGTGTTGATAACTTTGATCAGCGCGGTCAGCCCCTTGATCGCATAGAACTGGGTCTGGACCGGGATGATCACCCGGGACGAGGCCACCAACGAGTTGATGGTCAACAGGCCGAGGGTGGGCGGGCAATCGATGAGGATCACGTCGAAGCGTCGGTCGGCCGAACCGGAGATCGCGTCACGGAGCACCATCTCGCGACCGATGACCGTGAACAGCTCGACTTCGGTCGATGCCAGCTCGAGGGTGGCCGGCGCCACGGACATTCCCGCCACCTTCGTTTCGACGATCACCTCGTCCAGCGCCAGGCGATCCTCGTTCAGCACGTCGGCCATCGACCGATGAACATCCGCGAGCGAAATCCCGAGGCCCACGGTGAGATTCGCCTGCGGATCCATGTCGATGCACAGCACCCGATAGCCGAGCTCGGCCAGGGCGCCCCCCAGGTTGATGGTGCAGGTCGTCTTCCCGACGCCGCCCTTCTGATTCGCCAGCGAGATGACTTTGGTCAAGGCAAACACCTTCCGCGGATGCATGTCGGGCTGCTGAAATCGCGAATTGCGATCCGTCATCGATGATGGCAGGGTCGACGCCCGGGGTCACCCGGGTTATCCACAACGTCCCCGACTGTCGATGTCTTTGTGCAAAGACGAGGCCATATACTCGGACTTGTCCACCGCCGGCTCCCCGGGCCCATAGCTCAGTGGTCAGAGCATCCGGCTCATAACCGGCTGGTCGCAGGTTCGATCCCTGCTGGGCCCACATCCCAATTTGTGGAGGATCGGTGTCGACCAACGACAAGCTCCAGCACCTCGCCGACATGCGCGACGCAGCCAGACTGGGTGGTGGCGAGGAACGCATTGCGCAGCAGCATGCCCGCGGCAAGCTGACGGCCCGCGAGCGGCTTGAGATCCTGCTCGATGACGACTCGTTCGCCGAGCTTGATGCGTTCGTTACCCATCGCACGACTGATTTTGGGCTCGAGGAGGAGCAGTACCTGGGGGACGGCGTCGTCACCGGGTGGGGGACGATCGATGGCCGGACGGTGTTCGTCTACGCGCAGGACTTCACGGT
>DASYGU010000009.1:0-4036 GCA_035999355.1 Candidatus Limnocylindria bacterium
GATCTGGTCGGTGGATGCCGAAGGCGCCTTCAGCCCGGCCGGCGAGAAGCAGGCCTTCGAGCAGGTGATGGACCTCTTCGCCGCGCGCCTGTGGCAGTACCCCGATGCCCATATCTACCACTTCGCGCCGTACGAGCCCACCGCGCTCAAGCGGCTGATGGGCCGCCACGCGACGCGCGAGGATGCGGTGGACCGCCTCCTCCGGGGCGCAGCGATGGTCGACCTCTATCGCATCTCGCGCCAGGCGTTCCGGGCATCCGTCGAGAGCTACAGCATCAAGAAGCTCGAACCGCTGTACGGATTCGCGCGAGACGTCGCGCTGCGCGACGCAACCTCGAGCATCGTCGTCTTCGAGGAATGGCTCGAGCTGAGCGAGGGGGATCGGCCGGCGGCGGACCACCTCGAGCGCATCGAGCGGTACAACCATGACGACGTGGCCAGCACCCGGCAGCTGCGGGACTGGCTCGAGGAGCGCCGCGTCGAGCTCGCGACCAGGACCGCGCAGGTGATCCCGCGCAAGACGGTCCAGGACCCCACGCCCAGCCCGACGCTCAACGCCCGGCAGGAAACGGTGGCGGCCCTCGCCGCGCGTCTCCTCCGCGACGTGCCGGAGACGGAACGGACACCGGCGGAGCAGGGTCGCTGGCTCCTCGCCCAGCTGCTGTCGTGGCATCGGCGCGAGAACAAGAGCGCGTGGTGGCTCTACTTCCACCTCAAGAACGACCTCACCGATGCCGAACGGATCGAGGCCAATGAACCGCTCGCCGGCCTCGAGTTCGACGGGGAGGTTCGGAAGGAGAAGCGCTCGACCGTGTACCGATATCGGTTCCCCCGCCAGGAATACGACATCAAGGTCGGTGGGTCGGTCGAGGACCCGGCCACCGGCCTGAGCCCGGGTGAGGTGGTCGCGATCGACGACGTGAACTGCACGATCGAGCTCAAGCACGCCGGCGGCAAGCCCCACCCGACCGCGATCATTCCGGCCGACGACTACCAGACCGGGGTCATGGAGGACGCACTCCTCCGCCTCGGCGGATGGGTCGCGGACCACGGCGTCGAGGCCGATGGACCGCATCGGGCGGCCCTCGACCTGCTGCTCCGGCTGCCGCCCCGGGTGGCGCCAGAGCACGGGCTTCCGCTGCGCGCGGTGGACGAGGGTGGCCTCGAGGCCGCGCGACGACTCGCCGCCGTCCTGGATCGGTCCACGCTCGCGATCCAGGGCCCGCCGGGATCGGGCAAGACGTACACCGGAGCCCGAATGGCGCTGGACCTCGTGCGTCGCGGCCGGCGGATCGGGATCATGTCCAACAGCCACAAGGTCATCGGCAACTTCCTGACCACGGTCATCGAGGCGGCGGACGAGATCCAGACCACGGTCCCGATCATCCAGAAGGTCAGCAAGCTGCCCGACGGTCTCGTCCACCCATCGGTCACGGTCACCGATCAGAACCCCGACGTCATCGCCGCGCTGCACGCCGGCGCTGTGGTCGTCGCCGGGACGGCGTGGCTCTGGTCGCGCGAGGACATGGCCAGCGCCGTCGACGTCTTGTTCGTGGACGAAGCGGGCCAGGTGGCGCTGGCGAACGTGCTCGCCTCGGCCGCCGGAGCAGCCTCGCTCGTGCTCCTCGGTGATCCGCAGCAGCTGGACCAGCCCACCCAGGGGGCGCATCCGCCCGGCGCCGATCGGTCGGCCCTGGCCCACCTGCTCGACGACCACTCGACGATGCCCGACCACCTCGGCCTGTTCCTCGACACGACATGGCGGCTTCATCCGGACCTGTGCGACTACACCTCGGAGGTCTTCTACGAGGATCGGCTCGAACCGGAGGCCGGCCTCGGCGTGCAGGTCGTCCGCGGACCGCCGCCGATGGCAGGAACCGGGCCACGCCTCGTCCTCGTCCGGCACCAGGGCAACGACAACGACTCGGTCGAGGAGGCCGATGCGGTGGCGTCCCTCGGGCGGTCGCTGGTGGAGGGTGGAGGAACCTGGGTGAACGAGGACGGCGTGGAGCGGCCGGTCGGCTGGGACGACGTGCTCATCGTGGCCGCGTACAACGCGCAGGTCGGCGAGATCCGCAAACGCCTGCCGGACAGGGCCCGGGTGGGGACGGTCGACAAGTTCCAGGGCCAGGAGGCGCCGATCGCGATCTACTCGATGGCGTCGTCATCGGTCGAGGACGCGCCGCGGGGCATGAAGTTCCTCTACAGCCGCAACCGTCTCAACGTCGCGACCTCGCGCGCGCGCTGCGTCGCGCTGGTCGTGGCGTCGCCGGAGCTGCTCCGGGTGCGGGCTCGCACGCCCGAGGAAATGCGACTCGCCAACGCGTTGGCGCGGTTCGCCGAGATGGCGCGCTAAGCCGCCTCGCTACTCGGCCGTGCCCTCCGCCGACCCGGTGACCGCTGTCTCCTCGAGGTTGTGGAGGAAGCACTGGAGCAGGCGATCACCGGCATCCCACGACTCGTCGGTTGGGGTCAGCGAGCTGAAGTACCACCGCGAGGAGTCGAAGTCGATCCCAACGTAGGACTCGAACGATCCGACGCACGAACCCTCCTCCCACTCGCTGTAGGGCTCATCCGGGGCGGTCGGCAGCTCGCCGGCGGGGTAGTCACCGGCGAAGTACATCTCATATGTGTGGGGCTGGTCGCACGGGATGGCGCGTACGGTCGAGACCTCGGTCGTATCGGCGGTCCGCTCGTCCTCGAGATCGAAGCAGTCTCCGACCTGGAGGTCCTGGACGCTGAGCGTGCCGGCGCCGGTGATCTCGCCACTGTCGTCACGCCGGGCTGCGAACAGGATCGAGCCACCGAGGACGAGGAGGGCGACGACCCCGAAGCCGACCCAGCGCCACGGGAATCCTCGGCCACCGCCGGCGGCCTGTGCCTGCTGCGCCGCGGCCCAGGTCCCGGGATCGTCGGCCGGAGGCTCCGCCCCACGGAGCAGGCCGCAGTTCGCGCATTCCGCCGCCAATCCCTCGTTCGAGACGAAGCAGCGCAGGCAGACCCAGCGCTCGCCCGAGGCGGATGCCGTGGTTGGCGATGACGGATCGGGCTGGGGTGTTGCGGCGTCCGGTGGCGGCGCCGACTCGGGTGGAGTCGCCTCAGGCGGCGGGCCCGCCTCGTGCTCGGCGCCGGACGAACCCGTGGCAGACGCGAGTGCCGCGCCGCGGGGCGTTCCGCAATTGGGGCACACCGTGGCCGACTCCTCGGCGGAGGTGTAGCACCGGGGACAGACCCAACGCTCGGTCATCGGTTCTCCACATGCTGGGCATAGGTCGCCACAAACGCGACCTGCTCCCTGGTTTCAACCGCGGTAGGGTGGCGAACCACCCGGAGGTGGGCAATAGCCCCATCGGGTGTCTGGCCGGCGGCCACGAGCGCGCAGGCCGCAATCGTGCCGGATCGGCCGACGCCGCCCATGCAGGCGATGACCACGTCCTCCGTCGCGCGCGCCGCGGTCATCTCGGCCAGCAGCCTGTCCACCGCGGTCACCGATGGCGGCGCGGCGCCATCGGGAATCGGCAG
Organism: Candidatus Limnocylindria bacterium; assembly: GCA_035999355.1. Classification (GTDB taxonomy): domain Bacteria; phylum Chloroflexota; class Limnocylindria; order QHBO01; family QHBO01; genus DASTEQ01. The sequence goes on from DASYGU010000009.1 coordinate 3,523, forward strand.
CCGTCGGACCCGGAGGCCGGCGGCCGCGGCGTGATCCTCAAGCTGGGGATCCCCCCAGCGCTCGAGCTCGTGGTCTTCCACCAGGAGGACCAGCAGGCCCACGCCCAGCCTCCGCAAACGGTCGAGATCGGTCCGGGCGTCCCGGCGGTAGACCAGGCCCGGGTAGCGAATCGACTTCCCGCGCTTGCCGGGCAGGATAGTCACCCCCAGCCGCCCCGGCAGATCGTCGCCCACCAGCGGCTGGTCGACCCAGTCGACGTGGATCGGCGGATCCCGAGCGGGCTCCTGGTCATCGGCCATGCCGGGATCGTACCGGGCACTCCGCGTAGAGTGGAGGCCGATGAGCCGCCGACCTCGCACCCAGGCCGTGCCGCGGACGGACGGGTCCCGATCGACGCTCCGGCCCCGGCTCCCCGAGGGCGGGATCCGCCTACGGTGGCTCGGGCGCGGCTCGACCATCTTCCTCGCGGCTGGGCTGGTCCTGATCGTGGTAGGCCTGGCGTCCGTCGTGGCC
>DASYGU010000022.1:0-2252 GCA_035999355.1 Candidatus Limnocylindria bacterium
CACCAAGCACTGGAGCCGCGCGGTGGACGTCAACCGGCCGCTCATCGAGGAGGCGCTCCGGCTCCGCCAGCGCGCGGCGGAGCTGCTGGGCTTCCCGACCTGGGCCCACTTCGCGATCGAGGTCAAAATGGCCGAGACGCCGGACGCGGTGGCCGCCTTCTACGACCAGATCGTCCCGGGCCTGGCCGCCATCCGCGACCGCGAGCTGGCGGTCCTCGCCGAACGGCTGCATCGCGATGGCCACGCGGGCGAAGTCGCCGCCTGGGACTGGGCCTACTACGACGAGCAGCTCAAGCGCGATGAGTTTGGGGTCGACGCCAACCTGGTCGCCGAGTACCTGCCCATGGCGGCCTGCCTGGAGGGCATGTTCGCCCTCACCGGCGAGGTGTTGGGCCTCGAGTACCGCCGCATCCCGGACCCGAAGGTCTGGCATCCATCGGTCGAGCTGTACGAGATCCGCGACCGCGCCAGCGGCGCCGTCATCGCCGAGTTCTATGCCGACTGGTTCCCACGCGAGGGCAAGTTCGGGCATGCGGCCGCGTTCCCGCTGGTCATCGGCCACCGGAACCCGGACGGGAGCTACGAGCGACCGGTGAGCGCGATCCTGGCCAACTTCACTCCGCCGTCAGGCGATCGGCCCTCGCTCATCCAGCACAACGAGCTGGAGACGATGTTCCACGAGTTCGGGCACATCCTCCACATGTCGCTGACCAAGGCGGAGAACGTGCGGGTCAGTGGTGGGGAGACCGAGATCGACTTCGTGGAGGCTCCGTCCCAGATCATGGAGCACTGGACGTACGCACCGGAGGTCATCAGCCGGTTCGCGCGCCATTACGAGACCCGTGAGCCCATGCCGGCCGAGCTGCTGGAGCAGCTGGTGGCCGCGCGGTACGTGGACATCGGAATCAAGACCATGTTCCAGGTCTTCTACGGCCAGATCGACCTGGGGATCCACGACGGCCAGGGGGAGCAGGACCTCGACGCGGCCCTTCGCCGCGCGTACGTCCACACCGGAATGCCGTACCCGGATGGCACGTTCCTGCTGTCCGGCTTCGGGCACCCGATGGGCGGCTACGACGCGGGCTACTACGGCTACCTGTGGTCGGAGGTCATCGGCGACGACCTGTTCAGCCGGTTCGAGCGCGAAGGCGTCACCTCGCCGGCGGTGGGCGCCGACTACCGACGCGAGATCCTCGAGAAAAACGGCAGCCGGCCGGCGGCGGAGCTGGTCCACAACTTCCTCGGCCGCGACTTCACGCCCGACGCGTGGTTCCACCTGCGGAACATGGACCAGACCTAGCTCCGCGCAAGCGCCTCGAGTAGCTCGGCGTGAAGGGCGCCGTTGGTGGCCAGCGCCGACGGGCCCGTGCGGTTCTCGCCGCCGTCCAGGTCGGTGAAACGGCCGCCGGCCTCCATCACGACCAGGGCGGGCGCGGCGAGGTCCCAGGGCTTGACGCCCAGCTCGAACATGGCGTCGGCGGAGCCTTGGGCCACGAGCATGTAGCCCCAGAAGTCACCGATCCCCCGATCCCGCGCGGAATGGCGCAACACCGCAGCCGCCCCCTCGCCACGGCCGTCGTCCCAGAACGCACCGAGCCCGGCATGAACGACGTGGGCATCCTCCAATCGGCTGACCGATGACACGCGGATCGGCCGCTCAACGCCGCTCCGCGAGGTGGTCGCTCCCCCGCCACGGAACGCGGACCAGCGCTGGCCCAGTGCCGGCGCCGCCACGACCGACGCCAGCAGCTCCCCATCTCGCTCCACGGCGATGAGCGTGGCCCACACCTGGATCCCGCGGGCGAAGTTCACGGTCCCGTCGATCGGATCCACCACCCAGCGCGTCCCGTCCGCGCCAGCCGGGCCGGGCTGCTCCCCGAACTCCTCGCCCAGCATGGCGTGGGTCGGGTAGCGCTGGCCGATCCGGGTCCGGATCAGGGCCTCGACCGCGGTATCGGCCTCGGTCACCGGCGTTCCGTCGGGCTTGGGGCTGGCCGCAACCCCGGCCAGGAAGGCGGGCAGGGTGATCGCATCGGCCGCATCGGCCAGGTCGAGGGCGAACGCGCGCAGCTCCTCGGCGTCAGCCGCCATGAGGATCGGAGTCCAGCCGGCGCCGCAGCTCCTCGTTCACGAGCTTGGCATCGGCCTTGCCGCCCATCCGGGCCATGACCTTGCCCACCAGGTAGCCGTAGACCTGCTGCTTGCCGGACCGGTACTCCCCCACCGCGTCGGCCTCGGTCGCCAGGACGGCA
>DASYGU010000074.1:0-5058 GCA_035999355.1 Candidatus Limnocylindria bacterium
AGGCGGCCAAGGGTTTCGGCGCCGAGGGCATCGGCCTGGCCCGTACCGAGCACATGCTGCTGGGCGACCGGCGCGAGCTGGTCGAACGGGTCGTGACCAACACTGGCCGTGATGAGGCCCTGGCCAGAATCGAGGAGGTGACCCGACACGACTTCCTCGAGATCCTCGACGAGATGGACGGGCTCCCGGTCGTGGTCCGGCTGCTCGACCCACCGCTACACGAGTTCCTACCCGACCTCGTCGAGCTGTCGACCAGGGCGGCGGTCAGCGACGACCGCGGCCAGCACGACCCCGGCCTGGAACACCTGCTCGCGGTGGTCCGGCGCTGGCACGAGGTCAACCCCATGCTCGGTCTGCGGGGGGTGCGGCTGCTCGCCGTCGTCCCCGAGCTGCTCGACGCCCAGGTCCGCGCCCTCGGGGAGGCGGTCGCCGAACTGCTATCGCTAGGGCGCCACCCGCGCCTGGAGATCATGGTGCCGCTGGTGTGCGATGTGGAGGAGCTGCGCCGGGCCCGCACCCGAATCGAGGTGACGCTGACCGACGTGTCCCGCCGCAAAGGCCTGGACCTGGCCTTCCCCATCGGCGTGATGATCGAGCTGCCCAGGGCGGCCCTGACCTCGGGCGACCTCGCCCAGAGCGCCGAGTTCTTCTCGTTCGGCACCAACGACCTGACACAGACCACGTGGGGGATCTCCCGGGACGACGCCGAGACCAGCTTCCTCGGCCTCTACCGGCAGCAGGGCCTGCTGTCATTCGACCCCTTCGACACCCTCGACGAACGCGGGGTCGGCCGGCTGATGGAACTCTCGTGCTCTGAAGGACGTGCGGCCCGCCCAGGCCTCGGCCTGGGCCTATGCGGTGAGCACGGCGGCGACCCAGCCTCGGTGCGGTTCTGCGCCGACCTCGGACTCGACTACGTCTCCTGCTCACCTCCGCGGGTGCCGGTCGCCCGGCTGGAAGCCGGCCGGGCAGCCGTCCTCGCCGAGATGTCGGGCGCCGGCTCGGACACCCGCTGAACGGACCTTCCCGCCGAGGGTGAAACTCCATCTCTCGGACCCCTCCGGGGCTTACAACCAGCGCGTGGATTCTCTTTGCTGCGCACCCACCCACGGTCGGCCGGCTAGCCGGAACTTCAGCAACTCAGCGACGAAGATGCGGATTCTAGGGCTCCATGCCACGGCCATGACTCCCCGTCGTCACCGCCGGCGACCACGGGGAAGCCGACCAGTCCGTCCGTGCTTGTCGTTGACCCCCAGCGTGCGAATCTCCGCCGCACGCCGGTTCTCGTCGGCGTCCTCGAGCCGGGTCATGAGCCAGACGGGGATGCGCGAGCGGACGAGGTGGACCCATCGACTATCGCGCAGAACTGCGGCCCGACTGTGGCAGCGAACGCGTGGCCGCCGTGGTGGGCCGCCTCCGCGTCGACGGCGCGGACCCCTGATCGCCGCGGGCATCAACCAGGGCCACAATGGCCTGCGCCCGAGACATTTCCCTCCTGCCGAATGAGGTAGGGCATCGTCGCGTCCCCGTCGTGGCCCACCCGCAGCATCTGGCTCACCTCACCGTGGTCTCGATCCACAGGCGCTGATGGGCGGGTCCGTTCGCAGAGCCGATCGTTGTCGATGGCGATTCCGGCGGGCCGCCGCCAACGCAACGACAATCGCCTGGCCATCAGCGTTGAGCTCGAAAGGGCGTATTTGAGGGGCCTCCTCGAATCCGATGGATTAGGTGGGCACTACCAACATGGCGCCGGGAGGTAACCCACGAAGGAGCGGAGGCCCCGCTCCTACCTCGCATCAGGGCGCGGCCGGACACCATCGATCGAGGCTCTGAAACCGCTACCCGCGGTTTCGGCCATCCCGCGTATTCGGGGATGCGCGGCGAGGCCGCTCGCGGTCGTCGTTGCGAAGGAGTCCCCGTAGCTCCCCCGCGGTGTCCGCCTCCAGGGTCCGAGCGTCCTGGAGGCGGGCGGCGAGAATCTGGAGGCTGCTGTGACCGCAGGAAACGCGTGGCGGCGGGATGATGAACGAACCCGAAACCGCAGGGGAACCGGGGGGTGCTGTGACGTTGCCGGATTCGCCTGGGGCCCGCCAGCGAGGCTGGCTGCGGGCGCTGCCCGCGATGCGGGGGCTGCTGCCGATCGACCGGTCCCACGTACCCGCGGATCTGCTCGCGGGCTTGACGCTGGCCGCCTTGGGCATCCCCGAGGTCCTCGGGTACGCGAAGATCGCCGGGATGCCGGTGGTGACCGGCCTGTACACGATGCTGCTGCCGATGGCCGTGTTCGCCGTCCTCGGATCGTCGCGCCACCTGGTGGTGGCCGCGGATTCCGCGACCGCGGTCATACTCGCCGCCGCGCTTACCGGTCTCGCGGTGGCTGGGTCGCCACGCTACGTCCAGCTGGCCGGGCTCGCGGCCCTGCTCGCCGGGGCGATGCTGCTGCTTACCCGGCTGGCCAGACTGGGGTTCCTGGCGAATTTCCTCTCCCGCACCCTGCTGGTCGGGTTCCTTACCGGCGTCGGCATCCAGGTGGCTGCCGGCCAGCTTCCCGACATGCTCGGGGTGACCGCGGCGGGCGAACAGACACCGGCCAGGCTCCTGGACACGCTGCGCGCGCTCCCGCATCTCAGTCGGGCAGACGTGGCAGTGTCGGCCGGGGTCATCCTGGTCGTGCTTGCGGCGCGCAAGGTCACCCGCAGGATCCCGGGGCCGCTGATCCCGGGGGCGCTGATCGCGGTGATCCTCGCGATCGCGGTAAGCCGGGCCGCGGATCTGGCCGGCCGCGGCGTGGCCGTAGTCGGGCCGGTCCCAGGCGGCCTTCCGAGCTTCGGGCTGCCGGCCCTGGGCTGGCAGGACGCCGCCGCGCTCCTCGGCCCCGCGGCGTCGATGTTCGTGGTCATCCTGGCCCAAAGCGCGGCCACCTCCCGTGCCTACGCCGTCAAGTACGAGGAGGCGTTCAGCGAAGACACCGACCTGGTCGGCTTGGGCGCCGCCAATACCGTCGCCGCATTCTCCGGCACCTTCGTCGTCAACGGCAGCCCGACCAAGGTGCAGATGGTCGACAGCGCGGGCGGGCGCAGCCAGCTGTCCCAGTTCACCGCCGCCGCGGTGGTTCTCCTTGTCCTACTGGTGCTCACCGGGCCGCTCGCCTACCTGCCGGCTGCCGCGCTAGCGGCGGTGGTCTTCCTCATCGCTATCGGGCTCATCGATGTCGCCGGGATGCGGCTCATCCTGGCCGCCCGGCGCCACGAGTTCGCCGTGGCCTTGCTCACGACGGCCGCGGTGGTGGGGCTGGGGGTCGAGTACGGCATCGTGATCGCCGTCATCGCCTCGATCATCGAACACCTGCGCCACAGCTACAACCCACGCAACGGCGTGCTGGCGAAGTCACCCGCCGGGCACTGGCAGACCGCCCCGGTAGCCCCAGGTGCCCGGACCGAGGAAGGGCTGGTGGTCTACCGGTTCGGCACCAGCCTCTACTACGCCAACGCCTTCAGACTCCTCGACGACGTCACCGGCCTGGTCGGCCACGGCGGCCCGCTGCGCTGGATAGTGCTCGACTGCGCGGCCATCGGAGACATCGACTACACCGCATCCGCAGTCCTCACCACGGTCATCGAACACGCTCACCAACGGCACATCCGCTTCGTCGTCACCACCGTCCTCGGCCCGGTGCGCGAGCAGCTCGACCGCTACGGCATCAGCGCCGCCCTCGGCCCCAACGCCTACTACGACACCCCCGGCGAGGCACTCGAGGCCTTCCACGCCGCAGAAGGGTAAGTGGTGCGTACTAGGCGGTGAGTAACGGTGCACGCACCGGGACTCCGCGGGACGTGTGAGCCGAAGGAGCAGGGCACGGCCGTCCTGGAATGGCGGAGCCCCGAGATTCGAGAATCGTCGGGGCTTCGTCTGTCAGGATGGAACGACGTCCTGACCTCCGGTTCAGGTTTCATCAATCCGCTCGCCTCGTCCAAGGCGCTCACTGCGGTGTCGACCCGCAGCCGCGGATTCCGATTCCTTCGGACCGCCAGCGTTGCCGTTGGCGTACCTCAAGCATCTCTCGACCGAGTCGACCGCAATAGTGACCTAAGTCCCGACCCTTCCTTCCGACGGACCTGATGCAAAGACCCATCGGCCCCCGGGGTGGACAAGGTACCCGGGGAGCCGATCGGTCGATCCTCCGTCGGCCGACGGCTACAACCCAGACCCACCGTGGCCTTCTGCGGGACCTGCGGGCTTAGCGTCTGTGACTGCGGGTAGCCGTGAGGAGCCTCGCCCAACGTGAACCCCATCCCAGGGCAACCGAAGAAAGCAACGCCCCTACTACGGACCCGAGGGTTCTCCGGATCGGAGGATGGCTAGGAGCCGGGGATGGCCGTCGATGTCTGGCGCGGCCATAACTTCGACATCGGTCAGCCCGGCTATGCGAGCAAGCCGACGCAGTCCCTCGGCGGGGAAACCCCAATAGACGAAGTCGTCGCGCTGATACACCTCGCCGGGCTCGTGGACCTCGACAGCCGGGATGTCGCCCGACAGGTGAGAACCGTAGGTCTCGATGATCAGCTCCCCGGCCGGCGTCAGGACGTCCGCCAACGCCCGCAGCAACGCGATCGGGTCGGTCACCCGATGCAGGATCCCGAAGCACAGGACCAGGTCGAAGCGTTCGCCAAAGCTTCGGACGTCGAGCGCGTCCATCCGCCGGTAGTCGACGTTCGAGTCGAGGACGCCGGCAATCGCGTGGAAGCCGGCACCGCCGGTCAGAGAGATGCCGAACCGGGCCTGGACCCAGTCGACGTACTGCTCGTTGTCGACCGCGACAACGCGACGCGCGCCCCGCCGCTCGGCCAGGAAGCTGTAGAAGCCGTCGAACGCCCCAACGTCAAGCACACTGCGCCCGGCGAAGCGGTCCGCGCCCAGCACCGAAAGACGGTAGACGTGATCCCGGGCCAGGCCCGGCGTGTAGATCCCGTGCCCCAGCGCGAAGGTGTGAAACCACAACGGAACCGGCCGGTGTCGCTCCTTCGACCGTCTCCCGGGCGTTCTGTCGTCCCGGCCGGG
>DASYGU010000139.1:0-3334 GCA_035999355.1 Candidatus Limnocylindria bacterium
AGGGCAACCCACAGTGCAGCCCCTGTCACATCGCGAGCTCTCAGTCTGCTGCCGGCAAGGTTCATGGCGGGCCTATCTGCGGTGCCGCGATCAGTCCGGAAAGGCCTCGGGTCCGCGGTCGGACAGCTCGCGGGCCTCGGCGTCCGCATCGGTCGGTGGCAGCCAGCTGAACGGATAGGCGGGGTCTTCGAGCTCGCCGGCCTGGCGGGTGAGGTGGAGCGGATGGAAGGTGTCGATCATCACCGCCAGCTCCTCCGTCGACTCCTTGCCGATGGACGCCTCCACCGTGCCGGGGTGCGGGCCATGGGGAATCCCGGCCGGATGGACCGTGAACGAGCTGATATCCACCCCCCGCCGGCTCATGAAGTTGCCGGCCACGTAGTAGATGACCTCGTCGGAATTGATGTTCGAGTGGTTGTACGGCGCGGGGATGGCGAGTGGGTGGTAGTCGAACTTGCGGGGCACAAAGCTGCAGATGACGTAGTTGCGCGGCTGGAAGGTGAGGTGGACCGGAGGTGGCTGGTGGACGCGTCCGGTGATCGGCTCGAAGTCGGAGATGTTGAAGGCGAACGGCCACAGGTGCCCATCCCAGCCCACCAGGTCAAACGGATGGTGCAGGTAGTGATAGGCCGTGATCCGGCCGCGGGTTTTGACTTCGATCACGAACTCACCGGCCTCGACATGAGCGTCCATCTCAGCCGGAGGCCGGATGTCGCGCTCCGCGTACGGGGAGTGCTCGAGGAGCTGGCCGTACTCGTTGCGGTAGCGCTTGGGCGGGACGATGGCCGAGGGTGACTCAACCCACAGCATCCGCTGCGGCTCGCCCGCGGTCGGGACGACCCGGTAGGTGGTGCCAATCGGGATGACGAGGTAGTCGCCTGGCCCGTATTCAATCGGTCCGAAGATCGTCTCCAGCGTGCCGTGCCCCTCGTGGACGAAGAGCATCTCGTCCGCTTCCCCATTGCGGTAGAAGCGGGTCATCGCCTCAGCCGGCCGGACGACCCCGAACACGACGTCGCTATTGAAGAACAGCGGGATGCGGCCCGATACCGCGTCGCCGTCGGGCGGGACGTCCCTGGTGTTCACCAGGTAATGGCGATGCGGCGCGTCGGACCACGCCTCGAGCGCCACGTCGCGGACCTTCTCGATCCGATTGGTCTGGGTCGGCGGGGTGTGGTGGTAGAGCAGCGACGCGCGACCGGTGAACCCCTCAACCCCGAACAGCTCCTCCGCGAAGAGGGTGCCGTCGGGCTTTCGGAACTGCGTGTGGCGCTTGGGCGGCACCTGGCCACGGCGGACGTAGAACACGAGGTCGCCATTCTAGGCCGCGCCTGAGGCGCAGCCGACCGGTCAGCCCCGCTGCGGTGACGCCCGGCGACGTCCGGTTCGCGAGTTGTCCGACACGGCGGTGAGGATGGCCTTCACCTCGAACGGGGTGAGGCCCGGGTGCTTGGACAGGATGCGGGCGGCCATACCCGCCACGTGCGGCGCGGCGAACGAGTTCCCGGTGGCCACCGTCTCGGTCCCGTCCTTCCATGCGATCGGAACGTCCACGCCCCACGCCCCGAACTCGACTGGCGGGTTGGGGTTGTAATAGAGCCGCCAGGGGTCGGGCTCCGCGTGGGCCGCGACGGATACGACGCTGCTGAACAGGGATGGATAGGACGCAACGTTCACGTTGTTCGCGGCGCTGACCAGGATCACGTTCCTGAAGTAGGCCTCGTCCGCGAGCTCGTGGAAAACCGGGTAGAGCGCCTCGCTCTTGGACGACAAGCTCAGGTTGGCGACCTGCACGCCGCGTTGGATGGCCCACGAAAGCCCTTCGACGAATGCGGCGCCTTTTCCCTTCAGGTCGTCGTTCAGCACGCGGACGGAGATGAGGTCCACGTCCGGGGCCATGTCCAGGACGATCCCGGCGCATGCGGTCCCGTGCCCATACAGGTCGATGGGATCGTCCGGCACGACCTCGGGCTCTCCCCGCTTGTCCAGCCGCACGGCCACGCTCTCGACCAGCCGGTCGCCGATCCATGGATGCCCGCCTTCCACGCCGCTGTCCACGATCGCGACCGTCACGCCTTTCCCGCTGGCGCCGCCCCATGCCCACGACCGATCGATCCGTCGGAGCCCGGCGCGGCGCGCCAGCTGGTCGGCGGCGGCGAACGGCTCGGCCCAGGCCGGGAGGTCCTCCGGGTTGACCGACATGGTGTCAGCGGTAGCGGGAACGCGCACGCCGGGAGGCGGCATGGGCAACCAACGCGGCCAGGATCTCGCTGACCAGGCTGAGCTCCGACTCGCCGAGCCCCCGCAGCTGGGCAACCTGGTCGGCGAGCGACCAGAACGGGGTGTCGTCGTCGAGGTCCAGGTCGGTCGACGACGCACTCACCAGCGCATCGAGCTGGTCATCGGTCAGGGTCTCGCCGGAGGCGCGGGCGAATGCCGATCGCAGGAGCAGGGGCAGCTCACGCTGGGCCCGGGTCACGGCGATCGCGGTCGCTGCCTGGGCGGCGAAGACGCCGATGAGCTCCATGTCGCGCAGGTCGAAGGTCGCGGTGCTCCGCTTGTCCAGCACCTGGAGGACGCCGTGGGTGCCCTCGCCGTCGGCCAATGGCACCGCGGCGATGGACCGGGGCACGTAGCCGGTCTTTTCCGCGGTCTTCCGATCGAAGCGCGGATCGGAGGCCACGTCGGACAGGGCCAGTGCCTGCCCGGACGAGAACACGAACCCGGCGATTCCTTGGCTGGGCTTGACGCTCTTGCCGATCGCTCCCGCACCACGCGGACCGGCCGCCACGCGAAACTCGAGCCGATCCGGATCGCGCTCGAACACGGCAATCGAGGCGGCCTCTGCATCGAACAGGCGGACGGTGGCGTCCACGATCGACTGGAGCAGGCGCTGCTCGCTGTCCGGGTGAAGTCGCTCGGCCACCGCAGCCCGTTCGGCGCCGGCCCGGATGATGGCGAGCGCTTGGTCCAGCGACTTCGACGACGGGCGGGTGGTCATCGAGGCATAGCGTAAGGCGGCGGGGAGGACCCCGCCGCCTTACCTGTTCGGGAAGCGGACGTTATCGCGTCTTGGAGGACGCGGCCTTGGTCTTGACGCGGGTGTGGGCGTGGCCTTCGGTGTCCTCGTCCTCACGGCGCCGGGCCTTGGTCTTCGCCTTGGTGTTGACCTTGGTCTTGACGCGGGTGTGGGCGTGGCCCTCGGTGTCGCCATCTTCTCGGCGCCGGGCCTTGGTCTTCGCCGGCTGCTCGGCCTTGGTCTTGACGCGGGTGTGGGCGTGGCCTTCGGTGTCCTCGTCCTCACGGCGCCGGGCCTTGGTCTTCGCCTTGGTGT
>DASYGU010000161.1:0-8123 GCA_035999355.1 Candidatus Limnocylindria bacterium
AGCAGGCCGAGCACGCCCGCGATGATCAGGAGCAGCCGCTCGAGGTCCGCGCCGGCATCCACCAGCGGACTGCCGATTTCCTGGAACGCGTCGCGCACGATATTCCCCGCCCCTTCCCCCACCAACGGGATCTGGGACAGGATGGCCTCCAGGCTGCTGCCCGCGGACTCGAAGCCCTCCCCGGCGTCGCCAATGCTCGTCCCCACCGACGCCAGCTGAGCCAATGCGGCGTACAGCTGAACCCCGAGGGACGCCCACAGCAGGACCCAGACCGCGGTGGCGAGATCCGCGACGACCTCCTGCGACCGGCGCCTCGGAACTTCGCTCCATAGCCTCATCAGTTCCAGCCTAGTCCCGCGCCGTCGGGCCTGCGCGCCTACATCCGAAACACGCCGAAGCGAGACTCCGGAATGACGTCGTTCACGGCCGCGCTGATCCCCATCGCCAGCACCCGGCGGGTGTCCATCGGATCGATCACCCCGTCATCCCAGAGCCGGGCCGTGGAGTAGTAGGGCGAGCCCTGGCGCTCGTACTCGGCCAGGATCGGGGCCTCGAAGGCGTCGCGGTCGGCATCGGTCTCGAAGCCGCCGCGGACGGTGGATAGGACGCGGGCCGCCTGGGGACCACCCATGACGCTGATCCGGGCGTTCGGCCACATCCACAGCTGACGGGGGCTGTATGCACGCCCCGCCATGCCGTAGTTCCCCGCCCCGAACGACCCGCCGATGATCACCGTGAACTTGGGCACGGCAGTCGTCGAGACCGCGGTCACCAGCTTGGCCCCGTCCTTGGCCAGCCCGCCGGCCTCGTACTCACGCCCGACCATGAAGCCGGTGATGTTCTGGAGGAACACGAGCGGGATCTTCCGCTGGGAGGCGAGCTCGATGAAATGGGCGCCCTTCAACGCTGAGGCGCTGAACAGGACCCCGTTGTTGGCCAGGATCCCGACCGGGTAGCCCTCGAGCCGGGCGAAGCCGCAGACCAGGGTCTCGCCGTAGCGCTCCTTGAACTCGTGAAACTCGCTGTCGTCGACCAGGCGCGCGATGACCTCGTGGACGTCGTAGGCCACCCGCGGGTCGGCCGGGATGACGCCGTACAGCTCATCGGGATTGACCGATGGCGGCCTCGCTGCGGCCGGCTCCCACGGCGGCTCCGGCTTGCGCCAGGCCAGGTTGCGGACGATCGATCGACCAATCGCCAGGGCGTGCTCATCGGTCAGCGCGTAGTGATCGGCCACGCCGCTGGTCACGGTATGGACTTCGGCCCCGCCCAGGTCCTCGGCGCTCACCTCCTCGCCGGTCGCGGCCTTCACCAGCGGCGGGCCGCCGATGAAGATGGCCCCCGTGCCGCGGACGATCACCGTCTCGTCGCTCATGGCCGGCACGTATGCCCCGCCCGCGGTGGAGTGACCCATCACGATCGCGATCTGGGGAATCCCACGCGACGACAGCCGGGCCTGGTTGAAGAAGATCCGACCGAAGTGCTCGCGGTCGGGGAACACGTCGTCCTGAAGGGGGAGGAACGCGCCGCCACTGTCGACCAGGTACAGGCACGGCAGCCGGTTCTCGAGGGCGATCTCCTGGGCGCGGAGATGCTTCTTCACGGTCATCGGGTAGTACGTGCCGCCCTTCACCGTCGCGTCATTGGCGACGATCACGCACTCGACCCCCTCCACCCGGCCGATGCCGGTGACCATCCCCGCGCCCGGGGCGTCGTCGTCATACAGGCCGTTGGCGGCCAGGGTCGAGAGCTCGAGGAAGGCAGTGCCCGGGTCGATCAGCTGGTCAACCCGCTCGCGGACGAGGAGCTTCCCGCGCTCGCGATGGCGGGCGATGGCCCTCTCGTCCCCGCCCGCGCCGGCGCTCGTGACCCGCGCCGTTCGTTCGTGCAGGTCGGCAACGAGCTCGCGCATCGCCCCGGCATTGGCGGCGAAGGTCTCAGAGGCAGGATCGACCGCGGAGCGGAGAACGGCCATGTCGGCCGATTATGGGGCGGGCCGATGCGGCCCGGATCGGTCAGGCGAGGCTGACCAGCGGGACCAGGGTCTCGACGTACTTCGTATTGACGATCACGACCGAGACGACGTGCTCGAACCGGGGCTCGCCGTGATGGAGGAGATGGGCCTCGGTGAGTGGGATGAATCCGTGCATCTGATACGGCTCGGGGAACGGGGCCCCGGGGGTGATGTGGAGGTTGCCCGTGACCGTGAACGTGCCGGTGTCGGCCGCGACCCGCTGGATGCGCCGATGGAGACGGAGCTGGCGGTTCGTCCGCCACTCCGGCGGCATGACCACCACGACGTCCTCGGTGGGCACCGTGCGCCACTCCCCGGACTTGTCGAGCATGGGTCGCACGGTCATGTCGTCGCCCCCCGCGCTCGGCTGCCAGAGGCGCAGCTCGTCGCTGGCCACCAGCAGGTCGGTCACGCGCTGGCCGTTGGACGCGATCCAGCCCACGACCCGGGTGTCGGGCGTGTACAGCTCGATCGGCGCGAGGTCGGTGCCGTTGGCGAGAGCGGCTGAGCCGGAAGTTGCCGACCCACCACTTCCGCGCCGCCAGTTCCAGAAGGTCACGCCCCGAAGTTTGCCGGGTGGCCGACTCCGCGAACAGCACACGAGAGTACTGCCCGAATGGGAACCGAACGGCGGTGCGCGGCGGCAACAGCCGGACTCGCCCGCGCCGATCGCCGGTCCGCTATACAGGTACCAATGGCTGAAGGCGCTCCCCCCGAGACGACCGTCAAGCGGTTCCTCGAGGTCGATATGCGGGTCGGCCGGATCGTGTCCGCGGAGCCGTTCCCCGCGGCCCGGAACCCGTCATACCGGCTGCGCATCGACTTCGGCCCCGACATCGGGGAGCGGGAGTCTGCCGCGCAGCTGACGGTCACGTACCCCGACCCCGCGACCCTCATCGGTCGGCAGGTGGTGGCGGTCGTGAACTTCCCGCCCCGTCGGATCGCCGGATTCGCGAGCCAGGTCCTCGTCCTGGGGGCCATGGGCGAGGGTGGTCACGTGTTCCTCCTCGAACCCGACCCGGCGTCCCCCGAAGGGCTCCGGATCGGGTGATCGGCTGATCCTGGCCGATGGGCGATACTCCACCGGCCGTGACCATCGCCAACCAGCCGTTGCTCGGAGACATCCCCGACGGCATGCCCGACCCGCATGTTGCGCCGCCGCAGGTGGCCCGCGCCGGGGACCCGTTCGCGTCGCTGCGGATCGTGGTCGGCCTCTCTCGCTTGTCGCGCAACCTGACCCATCAGCTCCGGGACGTGGTCACCGCGTTGAACGCGGCGTACATCGACTGGTCGTTCACCGAGGACGTCGTCCTGTCCGAGCTCGTGCAGCTCCAGTCCAACTGGAGCATCTCGTTCCACGGCGAGGACCGGATCGTCCTGGGCATGAGCGAACGGGGGCGGACCATCCTCATCGTCGACTCGACCAAGATGACGCCGTTCTTCCTGTCCCAGGCACAGGCCCAGGCCGAGGCCTGCGACGCAGCCCTCCGCGAGTTCGCGATCGGCGACGGGAACTACTGAGCGCGCAGGACTGACCGATGGAACCGAAACCCGTCACCTGTACGGCGACCCTCACCGGCGAGAAGGGGGAGTACTACTTCATCGTGCCGGTCGATTTCCAGGCCGTCTTCGGCCGCCATCGGCCGCCGGTGCGGGTCACGATCCGGGGCCACACCTTTCGCACCACCCCGGCTCGCTACGGCAGCAAGTACTTCGTGGTCGTGAACCGCGCGAACCGCGAGGCGATGGGCGGGCTTGACCACGGCGACCGGGTCGGGATTCGGATCGAGCTCGACACCGAGCCCCGCGTCGTCAAGCCGCCACCCGAGCTGACGGCGACGCTCGCCGCCAACGCGGAGGCCGCCGCGGTCTACACGCAGCTCTCGTTCAGCCACCAGAAGGCGTATGCCGACTGGGTAGCCGAGGCCAAGCGCCCCGAGACCCGCGTCCGCCGAGCGGGCGAATCGGCGAGGCGCCTGCTCGCGGGTCGGAAGGAGCCGAGCGGCTAGGGCGGGTTTAAGATCGGACGATGAATGAGCTCCTCAGGAACCGACTCGTCGCGCTGGCGATCCTGGCTCTCCCGCTGCTCGTCGCGGCCTGCAACAGCGGCGGCGGCGGAGGCGCCCCGGGCTACTGAGCGGGTCTCTGCCTCAGAAGCGGTCGGCCTGGGCGGCCTGGCCGACGGCGGCCTCTGGCGCTTCCATCGCCACGGCGACCTTGTCCGTTCGACGCGGCTTTGGCCGGAACGGAGACGACTCGGGGACGATCGGTCCATCGGTCTCGGCCAGCTCGCCGCCGCGATAGGCCTCCCATACGGCCATGACCGTGTCGCGGTGTGGCCGAATCCGGCAGTGCTCGTCGCGGTTGCCCATCTCGTCGCAGTAGCCCAGCGGCACGCACTTGGGGGCCAGGAACGACCCGAAGAAGGGTGAGACCCGGAAGATTTCGTGGCGGATCTGCTTGAACAGCTGGCGGATCTCCCACTGGGCCATGGTGCACAGCCGCAGCCCGCTCATGTGGATGAGCTGGCGGAGGTTCACGGTCATGATCAGGTTGGTCTGCATCGCGTTCGGGAAGATGAACCGCGCATCCTCGGCCGGGACCTCGGCCTGGAGGAGCTGGCCGTAGAGGTCCAGGTTCTCGTCAACGGCTCGCTGGAAGCGACCCGCCAGGTCGTCGGGCAGGTCGCCCTTCGTGATCGAGTCGGGGATCGTGTAGTTGTCCCGGCCCTTGAACGAGACATATCGCTGCGACTGCTGGTCGAAGGCCGTTCCTGCCCGATGGCGGACGAGCTGGTGGGAAAGCGTCCGAGTCACGCCACTGATCGCAAACGTGAAGTTCACGTGCTCGATGGTCGATCCGTGGCCGGATTCCATGACCTTGCGGACGAGGGCCTGCTGCTTCTCGTCGGCGACCGATCGGGAGACGGCCTTGTCCCAGATGACGTCCGGCAGCAGCTCGGAGTAGCACGTCCGGCAGGCGGTGTAGATGATCGGGAGGTAGTACTCCTCCACGATCTCCGCGGTCGGGAAGATCAGCTTCGCGGACAGGTTCGGCGAGGTCGGCGGCATGGTCTTGGCAGCAGTCCCGGCAGATTCGGAGCAGTGGTGGTAAGGCGCCGAGTCTAGCACCGGGCAGGGGCCAAAAGGAGGCCGTTATCCACAACCTGTAGTGGTGTGGATAACCTCAGGCCGATATCTTGTGTCGTTCGGTGTCCGCCGCAAGCCGAGAAAAGGAGGCCCTAGGCCTCCTCCTCGTCGACCGTTCGGCCCTCGTCGGTCGGGGTCGGCGAATCATGGATGCGATCCCTCTCGGCAGAGGACATCAACTCCTACGTCGGACGCTACGGAAACACCCACTAGGGCTAGAGGCCCTCACAGACGACCCAAGGCTCCGCTTGCCCATCCGGGCAAGCGGAGTCCACCGGTCCCAGTCGCCAGACGAGCAATGTCACTACGACGGCAATGAGAGCAGCCGACAGAAGCAACCACCGCCACGAGGCCACCATCGCGTTCACCGCCGGAGCCTAGCACCCATGGCACGCAAGATCACAGAATCGATCGTCAGGGGGTAGGTGTCCGCGGCAAGCGGGAAACCCGACGGGCCCTAGCCCGAACGCTCCCGCGCGGCATCCTCGTTCCTTGTCCGCACTACTAAGCCTCGCCGTTGTCCTCGAGTGGCTCTTCGTCGGTCGGGGTTTCCCTGCGTCGTTCGTCGAGGCGGGCCAGGCCGTGGAGTCGGTCGTAGGCAATGACGTTGCCACCGCCGGCCCGGGCCGAGGCGACCGCTTCATCGGCGCGGGCGAGAAGCGTGTCGGCGCTGAGCTCCTGCCGCGAGCGCATGGTCGTGACCCCGATCGAGATCGTGACTGTCACCTCGCCGCGCCCCGTCGAGATCGGCCGCTGGGTGGCCCGATCGCGGATCGCCTCGGCGAACACGGTCGCACCCTGTTCATCGGTATGGGGAAGGACGGCCAGGAAGCTGTCGCCCGCCATCCGACCGAGGGCGTCAGCCTCGCGGACGCGGACCCGGATTCGGAGTGCGAGCTCGCGGAGGACGTCATCCCCGATCGCGGTGCCATGCCGGGCGTTGATCTCTCCCATCCCGTCCACGTCCATGAGCACGACCGACACCGAGTGCGGATATCGGCGGGCCGAAGCCACCTCGTCGCGGAGCCGGTCCGTGATCGCGCTTCGGCTGAGCACGCCGGTGAGCGCGTCCGCCTCGGCGGCTCGCTCGAGTTCGGTGCGCTGGAGGGCGATGGTGTGCCGGGCATCGGTCAGCTCGATCAGAGCGGCCCGCAGCTCGCGGCCGATCCGCTCGCGCTCGGGGTCGTCGGCCGGCGGCAGGGGAGTCGCGGCGGCAGCGACCTCGATGACCGGTGCGGATTCGGAATCGCGGGCGAGGCCCGACACTACTTCGAGGACCTGGGCGCGGATCGCGAACCCGGCCACCAGGAGTGGCGGCGCGAGCAGGAGCGGGGTCAGCGCGATCACGGCCTCGACCGTGCCCGTCCGGGACCAGGTCAGCAGCACGGCGGCAAGCGCAACGGTCACCGGCGCGAGCGCGATGAGGCGGGCTCCACGGCGGAACCAGACCGCGGCACTGGCCGCGGCCACCACGGCCGCACCCATGAACAACATGGGGGTGATGCTGTCGAGGGCTGACCCGGGTGCGAGCAGCGCGGCGGCGAGTGCGGTCTCCGCCAGGACGAGGGCCAGGATCACGCCCATCCAGCGGCTACGCTCGTCAGCGATCGTGCGGTACCCGGCCCACGCTGCCACGGCAAAGCCGACCGCGACGACGACCAGGGTCAGCGCGAGTCCGCTGTTCGGGAGTGACGCTGATCCTTCCGGCCCGCTGAGCGCGAGCGCCGCGGTGCCGGCGGTGAGTGCGGTTGCGCTCAGGCCGGCCGACCCAGTCGCCAGGCGTCCGGACGTGACCAGCCCGCCCATCAACGGAACGACCGAGATGGCCGAGCACAGCGCGACCAGGCCGAGGGCCGCAGGGCCAAGCCAACCGGTCTCGCCAGCCGGGTCCAGGGTCAGTGGCGGGAACAGGCGCAGCGCGGCCACCGCGGCCGCGGGGAGCGCCAGGGCCAGCCCGGTGCCCACCGCCCGCGCAATCGCTGCGGTCAACTCGGATCGGAGCATGTTTCGCCGGTGCGTGTTGTCACCGCGAGTGTCCTGATCGCTGGGGGCTACGGGCAATAGTACGAACGGCCCGGTCGCGAGTCGTTTCGGCCTCATCTGCGCTTCCGCTGGACCTCGCCGCCGCGAGCATACTCGGCGCATGCAGACCGAGCCGGTCATGACCCGGAGCGCCTTCCTGGCTGCGACCGATGCCCTGATCGTAGAGGGCGACCGATTGGCCGTGACGCCCGACTGGGACGGGTTTCGCGCATGGCTGCTCGACTCGGACCAACTGTTGGAACAGGTATGGGGACGGATGGACCGATATCACCTGGCCTGGCTCAACGTCGGTCGTGACTCCGCGCCGCCGGGATCCCCATTGGACGAAGCGGGTACGGCCCGATTCGTGACCGAGGTCGCGAGCGCCAAGGTCGCCGTCCTGCGTACGATGCGCACCGCGGTCGAGCGCCAGGGATGGCGCCGGCTGTCGGACGACCCCGTGGAGAGCCCGTGACCTACGACCGAACCGGCGGCATGGCCGTCATCCTCGCCCACCCGGCCGACGAGGCCTTCACCTGTGCCGGCTCGCTGGCCCTGGCCCACGACGCGGGCGAGACCACGAGGCTCCTGATCGTGACCCGGGGCGAGGCCGGCAACCCGGAGCGGACCCCGGACGCCGACCTGGCCGCGGTTCGCGAGTCCGAGATGGTGCGGGCCGCGGAGGCCATCGGACTGAACGAGGTGACCCTGCTGGAGGGCTATCCCGATGGTGCGGTGGCCGCCGAGCCCACCGAGCGGCTCATCCAGGAGCTCTTCGCCTGGCTCGGCAACCGCCGCCCGGACGTGCTCGTCACGTTCGGCTCGCACGGTGTGACCGGTGATCCGGACCACGTGACCGTGGGCAGCGCGGCTCGCTGGGCGGTCGAGCGTCTCGCGCGCCAGGGTGTCGCGCCCAACTCGCTCTACGTCATCGCGCC
>DASYGU010000177.1:0-7093 GCA_035999355.1 Candidatus Limnocylindria bacterium
AGCGCGATCGCGCCCGGTCCGCTGACCTCGATCTTGGCGAAGCTGGTCTCGTCGTACAGGGCCGCCGCCTGCCGGGTCGCGAGCGCTTCGGCTCCAATCGCCGGCGACCAATGCTGCCCCGCCCAGCCGCGGGGCCGGAGCGAGACGTCGCCGGCCTCATCGTTCGACGTGAACCAGTTCGGCCGCTCCCAGCCGGATTTCTCGCCGAACGACGCCCCCAGCTGCACCAGTCGGTCGTAGGTCGGCGACACGTGGAGTGGCCGACCGGACTGACGCTCCTCGTAGGGGTAGTGGATGTCGTAATAGGTGGCGTAGTTCTCGGTCGAGCGGGCCAGGGTGTAGTCGCGCGACCGGTAGGACGCCCCGAAGCGGCGGATGTCCATCCTCCACAGGTCGTACTCCGGCTCGCCGTCCACGATCCAGTGCGCCATCTGCCGTCCCATCCCGCCCGCCCCCGCAATGCCGTGGGCGGAGAAGCCGGCGGCGACGAAGAAGCCGCGCACCTCGGACTCGCCCAGGATGAACTCGTTGTCAGGGGTGAAACCCTCCGGCCCGTTGATCACCTGCCGCACGCCGGCATCGGCCATGGCCGGCACCCGTCGCTGAGCGCCTCGGCTGATTTCCTCGAACCGTGGCCAGTCCGGCGGCAGGAGCTTGCCGTTGAAGTCGGCCGGGATCCCGTCCAGGCCCCATGGCGCTGGATTCCGTTCGTAGCCACCCATCACCAGGCCGGCGACCTCGGGTCGGAAGTAGACGAGGTTGTCCGGGTCGCGGAGCTGGGGCAGTTCGGGGGAAACCCCCGGAACCGGCTCGGTGACGAGGTATTGATGGGCGAACGGGATGACCGGCACGGTCACGCCCGCCATCCGACCGATCTCGGGCGCGAACATCCCACCCGCGTTCACGACCACCTCGCAGTCGATCGGTCCGCCGTCGGTCTCGACCCTGGTCACCCGGCCGCCCGCCACGGTGATCCCGGTGACCCGGGTCCGTGGCCGAATGGTCACTCCCCGCTGCCGGGCGCCGGCGGCCAGGGCCTGGGTCAGGCCGGACGGGTCGAGGTAGCCGTCGGTCGGCAGCCAGGCGGCGCCTCGGACGCCGTCGGTCGACATGAGCGGGAACTGCTCGCGCGCGCCCTCGGCCGAAACGAGCGCCATCTCCAGCCCATAGGCCTTCGCCCAGCCCGCCTGGCGGCGGAGCTCTTCCATCCGCTCGTCCGAGGACGCCAGGCGCAGGGACCCGACCTCGCGCCAGCCCGGGTCCACTCCGGTCTCTGCAGCCAGCTGGCGGTACGTCGCCACCGAGTCGACCATCATCCGGGTCAGGGTCGGGCTGGCTCGCAGCTGGCCCACCAGTCCTGCTGAGTGGAAGGTTGACCCGCTCGTCAGCACGGATCGGTCCAGGAGCATGACATCGGTCCAGCCCAGGTGGGCGAGGTGGTAGGCGATCGCGGTGCCGCCCACGCCGCCACCGATGATGACGACCCGGGCGGTGTCAGCCATCGCTGACGCGGGCCAGGGCCTGCTCAAAGCGGTCCTCCGCGGCATGGCGCAGGAGCCGGTCGAAGTGCTCTTCGGCGTAGGCCACGAAGTCCACGTCGAGGGTGCTGATCGCCTGCTGGAGGACGCCCCACATCGCCTCGCGGAAGTCGGAAACGACCCGCATCAAGGTGAGGCGCGCGAGGCGGGCGGGCGCGGCCGAATCGGTCTGGTCGTAGGCGGCCAGGAAGGCGGCATCCTGGTCCGGAGTCAGCTCGTGGTTGATGCTGAAGTTGCCCAGGTCGAAGAACGGGTCGCCCATGCCGGCGTACTCCCAGTCCACGATCCGGATCCGCTCCCCGTCGTCGATGAAGTTCGCGTTCAGCAGGTCGTTGTGGCACGGCAGGAGCGGGAGCCGCGCGTCCACCAGTGCCCGCTCGATTCGGTGGCCGGCGTCGTGTGCGGCGGCCCATCCCCTCGGCTCGGGCACGCCCCGAGAGCGGGCCAGGGCCAGATATGCCTCGGCCACCCGGAGCGGGACGAACAGGCCGGGGATCGCCGGCCCGCCATGGACCCGCCGGATCGAGTCCGCCACTCGCTCGAGCATTGCCGGTCCGCGGACTTCCTCCATGGACACTGGGCTGCCAACGATGAAGCGGGTGACCAGGTAGCCCTCGGGGCGGATGAAGGCGGCCACCTCGGGGCCAACCCCAACGCCGGCCGCAGCCACGGTGGCCGCGTGCTCCACCTCCCGGCTGATCCCCAGCAGGTGGGTGTCGTTGCCGGCGAGGCGGATGACATACCGATCGGCGTCGCCGGCGATCGTGATCAGGAAGTTGCGGTTCGTGATCCCGCCCGATAGCGGCGTGAAAGCGAGGTCGCGGCCTGCCGTTTCGGGGACGCGCTGAAGGGCGCTAGCCAGGTGCTCCGCCAGCTCACCGTGAAGCGTTTCATCCGGGACAGCGGCCTCCATCGGTTGGCGAGCCAGGCCGCTGCTCACCGCCGCATCCACCTAGCGGACCTCGTCCACATCGGTCCACCACTTGACGCGCTCACCGATGCGTGCCCGCGTTCGCCACTGAAGTGACTTCGGTTCCTGGTCGAGCCGCGCGGCAAGCGCCGCAGTCTGGCTCTCGACCTTTTCGCGGTGAGGCGCATCCAACTGCGGATAGGTCGATGCCAGCGCCTGGACCTTTTCGAGGTTCCGGGTGCTCGTTCGCCACAGGCCCCAGTCCGCCGCGCACATGCGAGCGATGCGTCGCGCGTCGATCGCGTCGTCGTCGCTGTCCGCGAGGTCGTGGTCGAGGAGGAGCAGGATGACGTCGATCACATCCTTCTCGTTGATCTCGACGATCTGGAGTTTCGAGAGGACCAGCTCGGCGAGGGGGATGGTTGGTCGATCCGCTTCAAGCCGACCGTTGAGAGGGATCTGGTGACAGAAATCCAGCTGGTCGAAAAAGACGTCGAGATGGATGCCGTTTGATCGGTGATCCCACAGACCGCGCCGACCCTCCGACGTGATTGCCACCTCCTGATCCGCCACATATCCCAGGGCCGAGAGATACGACCCAACCACGCTGGATTGGCGCCGATACCCCGCGAAATCGATGTCCGCATAGGTCCTCTCGAACGCAAGCAGGAGGGGAGCCGACGCCGGGCAGTGGATCGACACGCCAAGCGAACCGAGAACCCGGAGCGGAACATGCTCGCCGTCGAGCCCATCCACGATCCTGGCGATCTCACCTTCGAGCACCGACCGATCAATCGCATTCGCTCTCTGATCGGGGCGCAGCGTCATCGGCGATCTCCGCGGTGGGGCAGGCGGGCATTGTACGGATTGGAAGGGCGCGTGCCGCGGTCCATGACGTGGCCATGCGCGGGCACGGCATCATTGCAGGGCTCCTTGCCAGAACCGCAGTGTTGGCGCTGGGCAGGCGCACGAACAGGGACCGGGGAGCGGATGGTCGAGCAGGCACGCGTCGTGGTGATTGGTGGGGGGATTACCGGGGTCAGCGTCGCGCTTCATCTCGCCCGCGCGGGGTGGCGGGAGATCGTGCTGCTCGAGAAGGGCGTTCTGACCAGCGGGGCAACGAGCCAGGCGGCGGGCGTGGTGACGGCGTTCAACCCCTCGGCCGCAATGATGTCGTTCCGTCGCTACAGCATCGATCTCTACCGTGAGTTCGACGTCTTCGAGACGGTTGGCAGCATCCGAATCGCGTCCAGCCGCGAGCAGTGGCGGGAGCTCCAGCGGGGTGCGAGCCGAGCCCGGGGCATCGGACTCGAGGTCGAGCTTCTCGGTCCCCGGGAGACCCTCCGGCTCCTACCCGAAGCATCCCCGGCCGACCTCCATGGCTCGGTCTGGCTGGCCGGAGATGGGTACCTCGATCCTCATGGGGCGACCTATGCCGTTGCCGCTGCCGCTCGCGCGCTGGGGGTGACCATCGAGACGGGCGTTCGCGTTGTGGCCATCGAGTTGGGCAGCCGCCACGAGGTGAAGGCGGTGGTGACCGATCGCGGGCGGATCGTGTGCGAGGAGGTGGTGAATGCCGCGGGCATGTGGGCGCCGCGTGTTGCGGCCATGGTCGGATCCTGGCTGGCCAGTACCGCGGTTGACCATCAACACATCGCGTTGCGGGCGGTGGACGGCCATGCGTTGCCACCAGACATGCCCTGTTTCCGCGACCCGGACAATCTCGTCTACGGCAAGGCGGAGCAGGGCGGCATGCTGTTCGGGGGGTACGAGGCGGAGCCGCACGCCCGGTGGCTTGACGGCGCGCCGTGGGAGCATGGGTCGCGCTCGCTCCCACCCGACTGGGTCCGCTTCGAGCCGCTGATGGCCGGGGCCATCCGGCGGTTCCCGTTCCTGGCCGACGCCGAGGCCATCCGGCTGGTCAACCACCCCGATGCGATGACGCCCGACGCGAATCCGCTGCTCGGTCCCATGCCCGGGGTCCACGGCTTCTGGGTCGCCGCGGGCCTCTCGTTGAATGGGTTCGGTGGCGCCGGGGGGATCGGTCGAGCGATCGCCGGCTGGATGACGGCCGACGACCCCGGGGTCGATATCCACCCCTATCGGGCCTGGCGCTTCGGGGCCACCTATCGCGATCCCCGATACGTGGCCGAAACGGCCCGCGAGGCGTATCGCTACTACTACCGGCTGCGCTATCCCTACGACAGCGACACGGCTGGTCGTCCCCGAAGGCTCAGCCCGCTCCATACCCGGCTCGAGGACGCCGGTGCGGTCTTCGGAACCAAGCACGGCTGGGAGCGCGCGGACTACCTGGAGCCCAGCACGCCATGGCGGATGGCGGGCGAGGACCAGCGGACATACGGCTGGTCGCGTCCGCCCTGGCTTGATCTGGTGGGCGAAGAGCATCGGGCGGTCCGCGAACGGGCCGGGCTGATCGACCTGACCTCCTTCGGCAAGATCGACGTCAGTGGGCCCGGGGCGCTGGGCCTGCTGCAGCGCGTGTCGGTAGCCGATGTAGACCGGCCGGTCGGGACGGTCGTCTACACCCAGTGGCTCGATGACCGGGCCGGCATGGTCGCCGACGTCACAGTCGTCCGGCTCGCGGCCGACCGGTTCCGAGTTGTGACCGGTGCGGGATACGTCGCGAGCGATCTCGGTTGGCTTCTGCTGCACGTCCGCGAAGGTGAGGAGGTCGCGCTGCGTGACGTCAGCGAGGAGCTGGCCTGCCTGGGTCTGTGGGGACCGCGGGCGCGCGACATCTTCGCCGCGGTCACCGACGACGACGTCAGCAGTGGCGGCATCCCCCTCCGCACCGCCCGCCCCGTGCGGGTCGGCGGCGGCGACGTGCTGGCCCAGCGCATCTCGTATGCGGGGGAGCTGGGATGGGAGCTGTACGTGGAGCCATCGTGGGCCGTGCAGCTGTGGGACCGATTGATGGATGCTGGCGTCGAACACGGGCTCGCCGTCTTCGGTTACCGCGCCTTGGACAGCCTGCGGATGGAGAAGGGATATCGGTACTACGGGACGGATCTGACGATGGCGGAGACGCCCCTCGAGGCCGGCCTCGGCCGGTTCGTGGCCTGGGACAAGCCCGACTTCGTGGGCCGCGATGCGCTTGCCGCCCACCGGGACGCCGGGCCTCCGGCCGTACGGATCCGGAGCGTCCTGGTGGGCCCCGGGCCTTCAGACGAGGACGATGACGGCTGGTTGCCGGTGTACGGCGGCGAGGCGGTTCGGTTCGAGGATGAGCCCGCCGGCCGGCTGCGGAGTGTGGGGTACGGACACTCATTGCGCCGCGTGATCGGGTACGTGTATCTTCCGACCCACGTCGCGGAAGGGTCGGAAGTCGAGATCGAGATCCTGGGGCAGGCGACTTCTGCGACGGTCGTTCCCGACGCGCTGGTCGATCCCAAGGGTGATCGGATGCGCGGCTAGCTGGGAGTCAAACGGTGCCCCTCGTTGGCGGACGGACTCGCGGGAAACAGACGAAGGTCTTCTTCGCCACCGATGTCCACGGCTCGGAGCGGACCTGGCGAAAGTTCCTGAGCGCGGCGAAGTTCTACGCGGCGGACGTCCTGGTCATGGGCGGCGACGTCATGGGCAAGCTCGCGGTCCCGGTGATCCGCGAGAAGAACGGCCATCACCGAGCCACGATCCACGGGCGCGTCGAACAGCTCGATACTGCCGCAGAAGTCGAGCAGGCGCGCGAGATCATCGGTGGATTGGGCTTCTATGACGTGGTCATGGACGAGGACGAGTACCGGACCGTTCGAGACGACCCCGCGGCCATCGACGAGCTGTGGCGACGCCTTGCAACGGAGCGCCTTGCGCGCTGGATCGAGCTGACCGAGGATCGGCTTGGGCCGGCCGGCATCCGGTGCTTCGTGTCCGGCGGCAACGATGACCTGCTCGAGGTCATGGAGTGGCTGCCGTCCGAGGGAACCCGCTCCTTCACGGCCTGCGAGAGTCGGGTGGTCCCGCTCGACGACGACCACGTCATGGTCAGCCTGCCGTACGTCAATCCGACCCCCTGGCACACCCCCCGCGAGGCGCCAGAGGAAGAGCTGGCGGCCATGATCGATCGCAACGTGGAAGGCATCACCGATTTTGGCAATGTCGTCTTCAACTTCCACGCTCCGCCGATCGACTCAACGCTGGACACCTGCCCGATGCTCGACGCCACGACCGACCCGCCTTCCCAGGTCGTCCGCGGCGGGCAGCCGGTCCTGTACGGCGCGGGAAGCACGGCCGTTCGTGCTGCCCTCGAGCGCTACCAGCCTTTGCTCGGATTGCACGGCCATATTCATGAGTCGCAGGCCGCTGCGCGGCTGGGTCGGACCTTGTGCATCAACCCCGGAAGCGAATACGGTGAAGGGGTGCTGCGGGGCACACTGGTGAACCTGGTGAACGGCAAGGTGGACAGCTATCAGATGACGACCGGTTGAGGGGGCGCCCCGCCGGTAGCGGGGTCAATACTGTCGAGAGGAGGTGCCCGAGGAGGAGCCCTGACGGCCGGCCGGCCGCCGATCAAAGGCGCGAGATGCGCTGACTACTGATCGAACAAAGGAGGTTGATAGGGTGGCGACAGCGACCACGCTTCCTGGCGCCCCAACACCGGAAGTCTTCGTCCGGAAGTCCTCCGGCC
>DASYGU010000190.1:0-5914 GCA_035999355.1 Candidatus Limnocylindria bacterium
GGATCGTCGGGCTCACCCTCGTCTTCCTGGGCGTCTACGTGTTCGTGATGCTGTACCAGTACGCGCGCCACGGCGGCGAGTTCCGGCTGCGCAGCCGGTGGATGCTCGTGTTCGCCGGATTCCAGAATGCCTGGCGGCGGATCCAGGCCAGGATCCACGGCCATGACCACGTCGACCCGGTCGAGGCCGCCTCCTACGGCCCGAGGACCGCGTTCGGGGTCGGGATGATCCATGGCGTCGGCGCCGAAACGGCGTCCCAGGCTCTCCTCATCGCTGCGGTCGGCGGGGCGGCCAGCGCCGGGCTCGGCGTGCCGATGCTGTTTGCGTTCGTCATCGGTCTGGTCTTCTCGAATACCGTCGTCGTCATCCTGAGCGCGACGGGCTACATCGCCAGCCAGGCTCGGACCCGGATCTACCTGGCCGTGGGGATCCTGACCGGCATCTTCAGCCTGTGGATCGGCTTCCTGTTCCTGTTCCAATTCGATGCCGCGTTGCCGAGTCTTGACGATGTCTTCCATTTCATCGGAGGCTGATCCGATGACCGATAGCGCACGGGCCTCTCTGCCCGAACCGTGGGCCTCGGTCGGCGGCCATCTGCGCCAGCGCGGGCTCCGCTGGACCCCGCAGCGGCGGCAGGTCATCGAAGTCCTCGCCGCGAGCGAGGGACATGTCACGGGGGCCGAAATCGTCGAGCGCTGCCGTCGTCTCGATCCCGCCACCGTGCCGTCCACCGTCTACCGCACGCTCGATGTCCTCGAGGAGCTGGGCTTCATCCGTCACGGCCATGGCGCCAACGGCCAGGAGGAGTATCACGTCCAGCCGACGACCGATCACGGCCACCTGCACTGCGCCTCCTGCGGTCGGCAATGGGAGCTGAACAACGACGATGCGTCGGCCTTTGTCGCCCGGATCGAGCGTCGGCGTGGGTTCCAGATCGATCTGTCCCATCTGACGCTGGTGGGACGATGCCCGGACTGCTCAACGATCTAACGGACGGAGGTGGCCATGAGCTCGCAACCGGCAAGCGTCCGCTTCGGCCATGTCAGCGTGGTTGCCCGCGACTGGCGTGCGCTGGCCGACTACTACATCGCCGTGTTCGGCTGCGTCGTCGTGCCGCCCGAGCGTGACTACAGCGGTGAGGACCTGGCCCGGGGTACCGGCGTTCCGGGTGCCGCCCTGCGAGGCGCGCACCTTCGCCTGCCCGGTCTCGGTGACGACGGACCGACGCTCGAGATCTACCAATACGCCGAGCCTGCCGACCGCCTGCCCACGGCCGCCAACCGGCTTGGCCTGGCCCATACCGCCTTCGTCGTACCGGACGTTGCCAGTGCCCGAGACGCGGCCCTGACGGCCGGGGGACGGGCCGTGGGCGAGATCGTGACCCTCACCACCGCCACGGGTCGGCGGGTGACCTGGTGCTACGTCACCGATCCGGAGGACAACATCGTCGAGCTCCAAGCCTGGAGCGACTGACCCGGGCACGGTTCGCCGAGGACGGGGAGTACTCCGGTCCGGCTCGAGTACTGCATCAGACCCCACTTCGGGTGTTTTCGTGTTTTTGCCCCCGGTGACGAATCGCACCGGGGCGTACCCCGGTGACGATCACGCCATAGCCGGTATGGCCGGGCGTTCGCATCCTTCGGCGTGTCATGGATACAGGCCGGTTGGGTCAACCAATGGTCAGCCTGAGTCGACGCCGCTCGACGCGCTTCCACGCGCTCGCGACGCTTGGCCTGGCACTGGCCGCGGTCTCGGCCGGTCTGCTGCCCACCGCGAGCCTGGCCGGACAGCCGGTCTACCAGCGCCCCCTGGACGTCGTCTTCATCATCGACCGGTCAGGTTCGATGGACCAGGTCACGCCCGATCCCGGCGCTCCGATCGCGCCCGGCGTCAACAACACACGCCTCGGCTGGGCGAACGATGCCGCCAACGCCCTGGTAAGCGCGCTCGAGAGTGCGGGAGGCGTCGGCGCCGGCGGATTGCACCAGGTGGGCCTCGTCACCTATGGCGGTGGCACCTCGACGATTGACCTGCCGCTGGGCGTATCCGCGCCCGGCGCCGTCCATGCCGCCATCGACGTCTGGGATGGGCTCGACGGGGACGGCAATACGCCCCTGAAGGAAGGGATGGCCTCCGCGGTGGCGACCATGACAGCCGGCGGCCGGACCGAAATGGACGGCGTCGCGGTATTGCGGGTCTTCATCCTGCTGTCCGATGGTCGACCGAACCCGGACCCCGGATCCCGCCCCGGCGAGGCAGACGTCGCCGCCTACCTCGGCGCGGTGGACCAGGCGTTTGGCATCGGCATCGGCGCGACCGGCGGAGCCGACCCAGGACTCGAGCCCGATCTGGCCCTGATGCAGGCCGTGTCCAGCCCGGTCACCAACTTCAGCCATGTCGTCGACGCAGCCAGTCTGCCCAACCTGTTCGCGAGCATGACCGACGAGCTGGTGTACGGCGACATCCAGATCTCCAGCAGCGCGGCACCAGGCGGCCCGGTCGACCCCGGGACCCCCGTGACATTCACGTACGTCGTGTGGAACAACAGCGAGGACACCCCGTTGCACGAGGTTTCCGTTGCTGACGCGGTCTGCAGCGCGATGAGCGGGCCGGCCATGGCCGGCGGCAATGTGGACGCGCACCTCTCCTCCGGCGAAACCTGGACCTACACCTGCACCGCGTCACTGGAGGCGACCGCCGCCAGCGATGCCTGCGCGACAGGCCACTTCATCGCCGGCGGCAGCGACGAGTCGTGTGCGGCGCTCACTGTCCAGGTCGTGGCCCCGGCGACGCCGTCGCCCACGCCGACCGCGAACCCGGCGCCTACCGGTCCGCCCACGCCCAGCCCGACCGTGAACCCGGCGCCAACCGGTCCGCCGTCGCCCACCCCGACGCCATTCCAGGCGCCGGCCGCCCCGGCCGCCACGCCCACTCCTTCCGCCGCGGTGGCCGTTGTCGAGCCATCCCCCTCGCCGAGCGAGATGCCGGCCGAGATCGCCAGCCCCACGCCGACGCCTGAGCCGCCACGAACCGCCGCGCTCGAGCCCCCGCTGCTGGTGCCCCCTGCCCCGCCAGCAGCTGGCGGTTCGCCCTCTCAGCCGACGGACGTGGTCGGAGGCATCCTCGCCGCCGCCCTCCAGCAGGCCGGTGCCGTCGTGCAGCCCCAGGCCGCGGTTGCGGTCGCGACCGCGTTCAGCTTCCCGCTGGGCCTGATGGTGGCGGTGATGGGCTTCCTCGTCGGTCAGGGCCGGATCGACGCACGCGATCCCAAGCTTCGCCAGGCGCCACGGACACCGAAGGACACGGTCATGAACTTCCGGAACGAGGAGGAGCTGTGAACACCCGCACCGAGATGACCGACTACGCGGCGCTCAGCGAGCGGATGAGCAACCTGCTCCTCCTGCGCCTCGCGCTCGCCGCCGTCGTTCTGATCTCGGCCGCCATGCGGCCGGAGGCACTGGGGGTCGCCTTCCCGGTCCTGGCCGGGGTCACGGTCGGATACCTCTTCGCCGCCATCACCTTCGAGGCCGTGCGCCGCCGGACCGGTCGCGCCGGTTTCACGATCCTGAACAGCCTCCTCCTGCTCGACGGGCTGTACCTCGCCTTCGCGATGTACGCCACCGGCGGCACCCACAGCCCGATGCGATTCCTCATCTACCTGCACCTGGTCGCCGTATCCCTGCTCGCCTCGTACCGGACCGGCCTGAAGATCGCGCTGTGGGACTCGCTCCTGCTGTTCGTAATGCTCTATGCCCAGGCCGCCGGTCTCGTCCCGCCGGTCGACACCGCCGCCGGGGCGGCGATCGTGTTCGACAGCATGCCGGTGCTGAACGTGACCGCGTTCTGGCTCTTCGCGCTGGCGACCTCGATCTTCTCTGCCATGAACGAGCGGGAGCTCCGCAACCGCCGCGCCGACCTCGAGGCCCTCGTCGACCTCGGCACGGGGCTTGACGCCGTCGGCGATCCGGTCCACCAGGCCCGCATCGTGCTGGACGGGCTGGCCGATCGGTTCGAGACCAAGCGCGGGGTGGTCCTGGGCGCCTCCGACGACCGGATCGTGATCCTCGCCGGGAAGGGCGTGGCCGACGTCCAGAGCGCGCCGACCGCGGTCGACGCGGTGGTGCAGAAGGCCTGGGACCGACATGACGTGCTGCCGATCCGTCGGATTGACGTTGACAAGAACCCGCTGCTGGCCGCCGCCCTGCCCAACGCCCGCAACCTGCTGATCGCCCCCATGATCGCCGAGGGCCTGCCGGTCGGGGCAATCGTGATCGAGCATCGGTCTCGCAGCGTTTTCGGTGTCGAGCGGCGCGTGATGTCGGTGCTCGCGCAGTTCGCCTCCGTCGCGGCCCTGAACTTCCGCAACGCGGTGCTGCTGCGGCACGTCCAGGATCTCGCCGAGCGCGACTCGTTGACCGGTGCCGCCAACCGTCGGACCTTCCAGCATGCGCTGGAGCGGATCATCGCCGCCCCGCGCCGCGGGTCGGCCAAGACGACCGGGGTGCTGTTCCTCGACGTGGACGACTTCAAGGTGGTCAACGATACGCTGGGTCACGCGGCAGGCGACGCACTGCTCGTCGCCGTCACCGAACGAATCAGCGCCCTCGTCCGTCAAGGCGACCTGGTTGCCCGTCTCGGCGGCGACGAGTTCGCGATCCTGACCTCGGATGACAACGACCTGCACCGGTCGCGGGCCATGGCCGAGCGCCTGGTTCGAGAGCTGCGGACCCCGTACCTGATCCGCGACGAGCAGGTGGCCGTCACCGCCAGCATCGGCATCGCCAGCGCGCATGGCCACGACCAGAGCGCGGAGGAGGTCCTCCGCAACGCGGACGTCGCGATGTACATGGCCAAGGCCAACGGCAAGGCGCGCTTCGCGATCTTCGACCCCGGCATGCACGCCGCCATTCGCGAGCGCCACGAGCTCGGAGCGCAGCTCCAGCGCGCGGTCGAGCTCGAGCAGCTTCGCCTCGTCTACCAGCCGATCGTCGAGCTGGGGACCGGCCGCGTGGCCGGCCTGGAGGCCCTGGTCCGCTGGCAGCACCCCGAGCGTGGCCTGATCGCGCCCGGCGAGTTCATCGAGATCGCCGAGGAAAACGGCGCCATCCTGCCCATCGGCAGCTGGGTGCTCCGCGAAGCCTGCCAGCACGCGGGGAACTGGCAGCGCGAGGGTCTGACCCCCAAGGGCATCTTCCTCTGCGTGAACGTCTCTGCCCGCGAGGTGCAGCAGCCTGACTTCGTGGCCTCGGTCCGCGAAACCCTGACCGAAGCCGGCCTCGAGCCGTCGAGCCTAATGATGGAGATCACCGAGACGGCCCTGCTGAAGGCGACTGGGCCAACCATGTCCACCCTGACCGAGCTCCGCGAGCTCGGCGTCCAGGTCGTGATCGACGACTTCGGGACCGGCTACTTCTCGCTCAGCCATCTCCGGCAGTTCCCGGTCGATGCGCTGAAGATCGCGAGCGAGTTCGTCCAGGTCTCGAACACGGACGCCCGCTCGGCGGCCCTGGCCGGGGCCATCGTCGCCCTCAGCCAATCGCTCGGCATCACGACCGTGGCCGAAGGCATCGAGACCGGCGAGCAGGCCAAGCGGATGGAGTCGCTCGGCTGCGCGTATGGCCAGGGCTTCTTCTTCGCGTCCCCGATGGAGCAGGCCGAGATCGACAAGGGCGTTGCCGGACTGGCGAACGCGGTTCGCCGGCAGCGCCGTCGCCGGACGGACACCGCGCCGGCCGCTGACACAGGCACGACCACGACCACGACCACGCCCACACCCGCGGCACGCGGCACCCGCGCTCCGCGGATTCGAACCCGAACCCCACGCCTCATCCCCGCAGACCCGACCGCGGCCTGACCCCCCGCGGCCGGGTCACTTAGCAGGTGCCAGCCGGCGACGCTCCTCCAACCGGCTGGC
>DASYGU010000234.1:0-15237 GCA_035999355.1 Candidatus Limnocylindria bacterium
GCGATCTTCCGAGAACGACGACGACCGCTGCCGGCAGCCGCGCTGGCGACGGCAGCAATGAACGGGCGGCGCACACCACCCGGTCTTCAGCCGGTGCCGATGGTGGCCGACCGCGGCGTCAACGGAAACGGTCACAACGGAAGCGATGGCAACGGGAGCGATGGCGGCGCTTATCCGCCGCTGAGCGAGCTGGCCGCCGCCTCGGCGATCGGCGAGACGAATGGGTTCGCGTATTTCGTCGCGGCAGAGGGTCACAACGGCGAGAACGGGAATGGCTCGTCCGGCGCATGGGCCGGTGACTACGTGGATCGCCTGCATGCCCTCCTCGCCGCGCTGGATCTGCACGCCGTCGATCACATGGCGGACGAGCTGCTGGCTGCCCGCCTCCGAGGAGCCACGATCTTCATCGCCGGCAACGGTGGAAGCTCGGCAACCGCGGCCCATTGGGTGAACGACCTGGCCAAAGCCACCCGTCGCGCGGACCAGCCCCCGATGCGGGTCATGAACCTGACCGACAACGTGCCATGGTTGACCGCCTTGGCCAATGACGAAGGGTATGACCGGGTCTTCGCCGGTCAGCTCGAGAATCTGGCCCGGGAAGGCGACGTCCTGGTCGTCATCTCGGCGAGCGGCAACTCACCGAACATCCTTCGAGCCATCGAGCTGGCGAATGCCTCGGGCCTGGTGACCATGGGTCTGCTGGGCTTCGACGGCGGAGCGGCGCTGTCGCTCCTCGACACCGCCGTATGGCTGCCAACCCGGCACGGGGAGTACGGGCTCGTCGAGACCGCTCACTCCGCCGTCGCCGACATGGTCACAGCACGGCTCGCGGTTCGCCCCGTAAGCGCGCCCACCAGCGGCTAGCCGGCCATGCCGACCCAGCGCCCCCGGCAGGCGGTGATCCTCGCCGGCGGTCGAGGCACGCGTATGCGCCCCCTCACCGACGACCGCCCGAAGCCGATGATCGAGTTCAGCGGCCGGCCATTCATGGAGTACATGGTCGAGCTCCTGGCGGAGCAGGGCTTCGAGCGCGTGCTCATGCTCCTCGGGTACCTTCCGGACGTCATCCGCGACCATTTCGGGGACGGGAGTCGGTTCGGTATCCGAATCGAGTATTCGGTCACCGACCCGGATGACCTCACCGGTCGCCGGCTCCAGGTCGCCGATGACCTGCTCGACCCGCTCTTCATGCTGATCTACTGCGACAACTATTGGCCGCTGAACATGGAACGGATGTGGGACCACTACCAGCGGGTCGGCGCCCCCGCCATGGTCACGATCTATGCCAACCAGGATGGCTATTCGAAGGGCAATACGCTGGTTGGGGCCGATGGGCTCGTGCAGGCGTACGATCGCAGCCGGACCAGCGAGAATCTGACGGGAGTCGAGATCAGCTACGCCATCTTTCCGAAGCGATTCCTGGCCCTGCTCCCCGCGGACGGCGCCGAACTCGTCGAAGAGGCCGTGTACCCGCGCCTGACCGCGGACCGACTGCTTGGGGCCCATGTCTCGGAGCACCGCTACTACAGCGTCGGCTCGATGCACCGGATGCCGCTGACGGAGGCGTTCTTCGCGCGCAGGCCGACGGTCATCCTGGACCGGGACGGCGTCCTGAACGAGCGGCCGCCGCGCGCCGAGTATGTCCGGACGCCGGCCGACTTCCAGTGGCTCGACGGCAGTCTCGAGGCCCTGCGCCTTTTCACCGACGCCGGTTATCAGGTCGTGGTCATCTCCAACCAGGCCGG
Organism: Candidatus Limnocylindria bacterium; assembly: GCA_035999355.1. GTDB lineage: Bacteria > Chloroflexota > Limnocylindria > QHBO01 > QHBO01 > DASTEQ01. The sequence goes on from DASYGU010000234.1 coordinate 1,746, forward strand.
CATCGGCCGCGGCGTGATGACCGAGTCCGACCTCACCGCGGTCCACGATCGAATGGTCCGCCAGGCCGCCGACGCGGGCGGGCGGATCGACGCCATCTACCATTGCCCGCACGACTGGGATGCCGGGTGCACGTGCCGTAAGCCCAGTCCCGGGATGCTGTTCGAGGCGCAGCACGACCTGCAGCTTGACCTCAGCCGGACGCCGTTTATCGGCGACGACGAACGAGACGGCCAGGCCGCATACGCCGCTGGAGCGCCGTACCTCGCCGTTGACGACAGCACGAGCCTGCTGGCCCACGCCCGTCGGCTGACGGCGTCAGCGACCGCGGCAGTCCACGCATGAGCGCCCAGCGGCGTGTGCTCGTCACCGGGCACCGAGGCTACGTGGGCGCGGTCATGGCGCCGGCCTTCCGCGAGGCAGGCTTCGACGTGGTGGGCATGGATGTGGATTTCTTCCGCGACTGCGACCTGTTCCCGCTGGCGGACATCCCGTCGATCGAGAAGGACATCCGCGACGTCGAGGCGTCAGACCTCGAAGGTTTCGATGCGGTCGTCCATCTGGCGGCCCTCAGCAACGACCCGATCGGAAACCTGAACGAAGCGTGGACGGCAGACATCAACGTCGATGGGACGGTCCGGCTGGCGGAGGCGGCCCGCGAGGCGGGAGTCGGGCGGTTCCTGTTCTCCTCCTCCTGCATCATGTACGGGATGGCCGAGGCGGGCGCGGTCGACGAGGACTCGCCGCTCAACCCGCAGACGGAGTACGCCCGGTCGAAGGTCGTGGCCGAGCGGGCGCTCTCGGCCCGCGCAACCCCCTCGTTTTCGCCGGTCTACCTCCGCAATGGCACGATCTTCGGGGTGTCTCCTCGGATGCGGTTCGACACGGTCCTCAACAACCTGACCGGCATGGCGGTGACCACCGGCGCGATCACGGTCATGAGCGATGGCACCCCGTGGCGCCCACTCGTCCACGTGCGAGACGTGGCCCGGGCATTCATCGCCGTGGTCGACGCACCGGTCGAAGCGGTCCATGACCAGGCCTTCAACCTCGGGGCCGACGCGCTCAACCACCAGGTCCGCGATCTCGCTCACGCCGTCCAGCGCGCCGTGCCCGAGGCCTCCCTCGAGATCCGTGCCGTCCCGGACGCCGACCAGCGCACGTACCGAACGAGCTTCGCGAAGTTCGCCCGAACGTTTCCGACCTTCCGTTTCGAGCGGAACGCGGACGATGGCGCGGTCGAGCTGACCGCGGCATTCCGCGACCTGGGGCTGACCTACGAAGCGTTCACCAGTGACCGCTTCACTCGTCTCAAGCGCCTGGGCCGGCTCATCGAGGACGGCTCGCTCGATGACGCGCTCCGGTGGCGCATCGACGAGGGGATGGTCGCCTGATGAGCGGGCGGGGGATCGTTCTGACCCGGACGCCACTCCGCGTCAGCTTTGCCGGTGGGGGAACCGACCTGGCCACCCACTACGAGGCCGACGATGGGGCCGTCTTCAGCTCGACCATCGACAAGTACGTCTACGTGACCGTGAAGCGCCACGGGGCGGTCTTTGACGAGAATGTCCGGCTCAACTATTCGGTCAGTGAATCGGTCAGCTCGATCGATGCGATCCGAAACGACGTCGCGCGCGAGTGCCTTCGCCTGCTCGAGATCGAACCACCGATTTACGTGAGCGTCGTCAGCGACCTCCCCGACTCGTCGGGCCTGGGCGGATCGAGCGCGTTCGCGGTTGGCCTGCTGAACGCGCTGCACATGTTTCGCGGTGAGCAGGTCACGGCATCGCAGCTGGCTGATGAGGCATCGACCGTCGAGATCGAGATGCTCGCCCAGCCGATCGGCAAGCAGGACCAGTATGCGGCGGCATTCGGCGGGCTCAACCTGTTCGCGTTCCGGCCGGGCGGGGACGTGACCGTGCAGCCGCATCGTGGCGTCAATGGATCGGTCGGGGAGCTCTTCGACCATTTGCTCATGATCTGGAGTGGGCACCAGCGTCGCGCGAGCTCGGTGCTGCTCGAACAGCAGGAACGCACGGCTGAGCATCGTGGCGTGCTTGGGCGCATGCGCGAGCAGGCATACGAGCTTCAGGCCCTGATGTCGTCACCGACGCCGGACTTCCGCCGCTTTGGAGCCGTGCTGGATGCCGGCTGGAACATGAAGCGCGGATTGGCGAGCACTGTGTCGAATCCCGAGATCGACGGGTGGTATGCGGCCGGACTCGAGGCTGGGGCCCTTGGCGGCAAGCTGTGCGGCGCAGGCGGCGGCGGGTTTCTCGTCTTCCTGGCGGAGCCAGGGGCCCGTGATCAGGTTCGTGCCGCGCTGCCGGGTCTCCAGAGCGTCCCCGTTCGCTTCGAGGCGCACGGCTCACGCGTCCTGTTCGCGGAGGTTGACTGATGGCGCCAATCGAACCTCGACCAGACTTCTTCATCGTCGGCGCGCCGCGGTGCGGGACGACCGCCATGTACGAGTACCTCCGCCGGCATCCGGAAATCTTCATGCCCGAGCACAAGGAGCCGATGTACTTCGGTGCGGACCTTGCCTCCATCCATGGCCGGCTGACCGAGGCGGACTACCTGCGCCTGTTTCGTCCGGCGACGACCGGCCAGCGGATCGGCGAAGCAAGCACCTGGTACCTGTACTCCACGGACGCGCCTCGAGAGATCAGCGCGTTCTCGCCGGAGGCGCAGATCATCATCATGCTCCGCAATCCGGTGGACGTGATGTACTCGCTCCATGGCGAAGTGGTCTTCTACGGTGGCGAGGAGATCGAGGACTTCGAGGAGGCGTTGGCCGCAGAGCCTGATCGTCGCGAGGGTCGCCGCCTCGGACCGACCCGCCGTCCCGAGGCCCTGTTCTACCGTGACACCGTGCGGTTCGCGGACCAGGTTGAGCGCTACCTCGATGAGTTCGGCTCGGAGCGGGTCCAGATCCTGCTGTTCGACGACTTCGTTCGCGATCCGGCGGCCGCGTACCTCGAGGTGCTCAGGTTCCTCGGCGTGGATGAGACATTCCGTCCCTCGTTCGAGCGTGTGAACGAGTCGAAACGCCCGGTGAACTCGACCTTCCAGTCGTTCGTCGTTCGGCCTCCCGGACCGGTCGCCCGGCTGATCCCATTGCTCCGTCGTGCCCCCTTGGCCCACCAGCTCCGTGCGGCGGTTCTGTCCGCGAACAGCCGCTCGTACGAGCGGCCGCCCCTCGCCGAGCCACTGCGTCAGAGGCTCACGGCCGAGCTCGCCCCGGAGGTCGAGCGCCTCGGAGAGCTGATCGGTCGGGACCTGTCCCGCTGGATGCCGGTTGCGACGCCCGGCCCAAAAGAGGCCCGTTCCGTCGCATGAGCCGGCCACAGGTGGCCAGTCGGCGGATGACCCTGTCCCTGCCAGCCGCGCTGGCGCCCTTCCGCTGGACGATCGGGGCAACCTCGGGCCTGTTTGCTGCCACCCTCCTGACCAGCGCAACCGGTTTCGTCTTCTGGTGGATCGCCGCCCAGGGCTACTCCGAGTCGGCGATCGGTCTGGCAGGAGCTGCGGTGTCCGCGATGCTGTTCCTTTCGCAAGTGGCCATGCTCGGCTATGGCACCGCCCTGGCCGGCATCCTCCACCGAGAGGAGCGGCCAGCTTCACTCGCCGTCACGGCCACCCTCGCAGCCGGCATCGCAGGGCTGATCCTGGGTGTCGGATTTGCCGTCCTGGCACCGCTCCTCTCGAGCGAGCTGCAGCCGCTCGCCGCACCACTCGCGATCGTGATCTTCGCCCTCGGCGTGTGCGTCGCGGCCCTCACCTCGGTCCTCGACCAGGTCCTGGTGGCCGTGAACCAGCGGCTCATGCAGCTCATCCGCAACGTGATCTTCGGCGTCGGCCGCCTTCCGGTCCTGCTCGCGATCGCGGCCGTGGTGCTGTGGCCCGATGGGATGGGGATCTACGTTGCGTGGGTCGTCGGACTGATGCTGTCGCTGGCCGTCATCGTGGTCCTCGTCCATAACGCCCAGCTGACCGGAGATATCCGGCCGCTGATGTGGGGGCGCCTGCGGGCCATGGCCCCGGACGCGCTCGCCCACCACGTGGTCAATCTGTCGCGATCGGGATCGGTCTGGCTCCTGCCGCTGTTGGTCACGATCGTCCTCTCCAGCGAGGAGAACGCGGCGTTCTACATCGCGTTCCTGGTCTCGAACCTCATCCTCCTCCTCGGCAAGGAGGCGACGTTTACCCTCTACATCGTGGGCGCGCGAGCGCCGGAAACGCTGTGGCGGCAGATTCGCTTCACCCTCGGCTTCTGCGCCCTCGCCAGCGTCCTGGGAACCATCGTTCTGTCTGTGCTCGGTCCACGGGTGCTCGGGGTCTTCGGCAGCTCATATGAAACTGCGTACCCGGTCCTCCTGATCCTGTCGATCAGCGCGCTGCCGGTGCTGGTCAAGGATCACTGGATCGCCGTCCATCGCGTTCGGGGGTCGGTTTCCAAGGCGGCCGTGGTCGGAGTCATCACCCTTGCGATGGAGCTAGCCGGCGCGGTCGTGGGAGCCCTCTGGGGCGAGCAGCTGGGCTTTGCGCTGCTGGGCTTTGCGATCGGGCGACTGGTGGCCCTGCTCGTCCAGGCCGCATTCATGCTGCCGATGCTGATCTCGGTCATGCGGCCGCCCGCGGGCGGCACGCCGGTAACGCCCTCGGCGACCGACGCCGATCCCACCGAAGCCGTATTCGCATGAGTTCTTCGCCCATCGCCATCTCGGTCATCGTCTGCGCGTTTGCCGACGATCGGTGGGATGACCTCGTGGGGGCTCTGAACTCGATCCAGCGTCAGGGGCTGAATGCGGCCGAAACGATCGTCGTCACCGACCACAATGACGGGCTCGGTGCTCGGGTGGCGGCGGAGTTCCCGTGGGCACGGGTCGTTCCGAACAGCGGACAGCAGGGTCTCTCGGATGCGCGGAACACGGGAGTGGCCGCCTCGAGCGCTCCCATTGTCGCGTTCCTCGACGATGACGCGGTCGCCAGCCCCGGCTGGCTGGAGGCGCTTGCCGACCCGTATCGTGACCAGCGCGTGATCGGGGTCGGGGGTGCGGCCATCCCGGCCTGGGATGCCAGGCGACCGGCCTGGTTCCCGGATGAGTTCGACTGGGTGGTGGGGTGCAGCTATCGGGGTCTGCCAACGCACCTCGCACCGATTCGGAACCCGCTCGGCTGCAACATGTCGTTCCGCCGAGAGGCGTTTGCCGCGACCGGTGGCTTCGATACGAGTGTCGGCCGAGTCGGCCGCGTTCCGGTCGGAGGCGAGGAGACGGAGTTCTGCATCCGGCTGCGGCAGCAGATGCCGAATCACGTCCTGCTCTACCAGCCGACCGCCACCGTCCGGCACCGGGTTCGAGCCGAACGAGCGACGTGGCGATACTTCAAGGCGCGCTGCGTCGCCGAGGGCCGTTCCAAGGCGCGGATCACGACACTCGTTGGCGCCGGTGACGGCCTGGCGTCCGAACGGCGGCACGCGGCCGTCACGCTGCCACGCGGGGTGGCGCGCCATCTGTCCGTGGCGCTCCGGGAACTGCAGCCTGCCGGCGTTGTGCGAGCCGGGGCGATTGTGGCCGGCCTCGGGTGCACGGTCGCGGGGTATGCCGCCGGTCGGATGGGGGCCCGTCAGTCCCGCACGCCGCCGAAGCCGGAGCCCACGGTCGGCCCAGCGGGATGAGCCCCTCGCCCGGTAGCGCGGCCGGGCGGAGTCGCCGGCCGACCCGGGTGCTCATGGTCGCGCATCGATTCCCGCCGTACACCGGCGGGGTCGAGACGCATACCCTCGAGGTCGCTCGTCGCGTCGCGGCCGATTCCCGGTTCGAGGTCCACGTCCTGACCACGGATCTCGATCGCAAGCTACCCCCGCGGGAGGTCGTCGACGGAGTCCAGGTCACCCGCGTGCGTGTCGGCCCGCCGGGTACCGACCTGTACATCGGCCCGGACATCTTCCGGCGCGTCCGATCCACGAGCGCCGACCTCGTCCATTGCCAGGGCTACCACACCTTCGTACCGCCGCTCGCCATGGCGGCGGCGCAAAGGGCGCGGATCCCATACGTGGTCACCCTCCATTCCGGCGGACACTCGTCCCGCGTGCGACGCGCCATCCGCCCGGTGCAGCTCCGCGCCCTCCGCGGTCAGCTGGCCGGAGCGGAGCGCCTGATCGCGGTATCGCGGTTCGAGGCTCACGAGTTCGCGCGACGGTTGAACGTGCCCGAGGATCGTTTTCTCGTGATCCCGAATGGCTCCGACATGCCAGCGGTGGCGAACGCCAAGCTCGGACCTCGCGACGCGGGCCTGATCCTGTCGGTCGGCCGTCTTGAGCGGTACAAGGGTCATCATCGGCTGATCGATGCCCTCCCCCGGGTGCGTCGGGAGCGTCCTGATGCTCGTTTGGTGATCCTGGGCAGTGGCCCGTACCTCTCGGAGCTCCGGCACCGGGCCGTGGAACGGGGCGTCGGGGACGCGGTCGAGATCCGCTCGGCATCGCGGCCCGAGGTCGCGGGCCTGATGGCGCAGGCCCAGGTCGTGGCGCTGCTCAGCGACTACGAATCCCAGGGGCTTGCCGTTCACGAGGCCCTCGCTCTCGGCTGCCGGATCATGGTCAGCCGCAGCTCGGCGCTGGCGGAGGTGGCGGACCTGCCCCAGGCACGCGGTGTCGCGCCGTCAGCGGGCTCGGACGAGATCGCTGATGGGTTGCTGGCTCAGCTGGCCGCGCCGAGCAGCATCGCCGACCCACCCATCCTGCCCAGCTGGGACGAGTGCGCGGCCCGGGTGATGGACGTCTACCGGGCGGTGCTCTCCGGCGAGGACTCGGGTAGCGGGCCAATCGGGTCGACGACTTCCTGAGCAGGCGAAAGCCGGCGCTTTGCCGTCTCGAGCAGCCGGCGGGGGGCGACGAGGGTGGCGAGCGCGTACATCGCGTGATAGGGGCTCAGCACGGCCCGCGGGCTCCAGCGCAGGGCGGCGGCAATGTCCCGAGCCGAGCCAGGTCGGCCGCGGCCGCCTTCGAGAACCCGATGCTGGGCGGCCCGCTGGAGGTGCGATCGGGCGATGATCGCTCGGAGACGGCTCGCTTCGGCGTTTGAGACGGCGCGCCGATGCTGATGGGTCCGAAGGCCGGCCAGCAGGGCCACCTCGATCGGCGTCCGCTGGTCGTTCTCTGAGCGGTTGACCCACAGTCGGAACGAGTTGTCCGCGTCCGGACGGACCATGAAGTCGAGCAGTGGCTCGTCGATGTAGGCAACTGATCCGTAGGCCGCCGCCCGAAGCGACAGCTCGACGTCCGCTGAGAGTCCCGTCTCGGGACGGAAGAAGCCGCCGCTTTCGTCGAGCACATCGCGCGCGACAGCGACCGAGCCCACGTTCCACGGTGGGTTGCCATCCTGGAGGTGGATGTCGAACCATCCGGCGGCGTCGTATACGCCGGCTGCAACCTGCCACCGGGGGCGGGTTCCGTACCAGATGTGGTCTGCGGATCGACCCTGTTCGTCCACCCGTCGGCATGCGGTCACGACCATGGCCAGTCGGTCGCCGTCGGGCGCCCAGCCGTCGATCACGGTCGCCATCCGGGCCAGGCAGCCGGGGTGAAGCCGATCGTCCGCTCCGAGGAACTGGACCCACGGCTCGCGGGTCAGGAGCGCGGTCCGGTTGAAGTTCTCGTCGATCCGGGCATGGGTCTGCCAACGGTGGTATCGGATCCGCGGATCCCCGAACCGACGGACGATCGGCTCGATGGGCTCGGTCGAGGCGTTGTCCCCGACCACCAGCTCCCACTCCGCATGCGACTGGGCGAGCACGCTCTCGATCGCTCCGGCAAGCCACCGTCCGTCGTTGTAGATCGGGATGAAGATCGAGAACCTGGCCATCGTCAGCCCGCGGCCGCGAACCGCTCGCCCTGCTCGGTGCGGAGCTTGTCCACGCGCCGGCCCGTAGGCAGCTCGACGTCGGCGTAGCCGATCACGGCGTCGCGCGGGATCGCGCGTGTCAGGCGGCACCCCTCCGCGATGCCCATAGGCAGCAGTCCCTCGCCCGCGACGACATCGGCGTTGTCACATTGGCCATACGCGGTGTACCCGCCGATTCCATCGAGAACCTCGCCGGCCTCGAGGTCCCGCTTGGCGGTGGCCACCACCTCCACCACCGGACCCCCTTGTGGGGCGAGGACGGGATCGTTCAGCAGAACCGCCCGCGCAACCGACGTCGGGACCTCGAAATGGCACAGGTGCTGCGGCGTGTAGAACGAGTACAGGGGGCCGTCCCCGCGCTTGTACAGCTTCATGTAGTGCTGTTCGAGCGGATCGTCATGCGTCGCCATCACGTACACACCGGGCGCAGGCTGGGCGCCGACGACGTAGTCCACGATCCCGCCGAGGCGCGTCAGCTCCTCCACGTCATATCGGGTCGTCAACTCGTCCACGTGACCGGTGTGGTCCCACGCGTACAAACCGCGGCGAGGCGCTCGGAAACCGGTGCCGTTGGCCACGATGGCCTGCTCGAACGAGACCTTCGTGCCATCCGCGAAGCTCGTCACCATCCGGACGCCGAGGCCCCACGTCTGGGCCCAGCCCTCCTGTGTGGTCGGCGTCCTGTACGGGTCTTGCAGCCCCTTGATGTTCCCGCACACCAATGGACGGAGACCGATTCCCTGCACAAACCGATAAAGGTTGGCCTCGACTCCCGGCTGGTCGCCGTCGCAGGCAGTCAGGATGACTCCCGCCTCGTCGGCATGCACCTTCAGGATCGGACCGACCGTCCCGTCCAGCTCGGCGTTCATGAGGATGACGTGCTTCCCATTGGCGATGGCCGACTCGACAACCCGAGCGGCATGCTCCACGGTGCCGGTCACCTCGACCACCGCTTCGATGGAGGGGGCCTCCGTCACCAGGAACGGGTCATCGGTCACGGCGAAGCGATTCGCCCGGATTGCGGCCTCGACATCCTCGACCGTGGCCGCATGGTCGACCTCGGTCTGTCCGGCCTCGTGGTAGGCGCGGACGGCGGAATCGACAGTGCGGTTCGCGATGGCTGACAGTCGCAGACCGGGAAAGGCCCGGAACATCTGGCGCGCGATGCCTCGACCCATTGCCCCCGCCCCGACCATCCCGACCTGGACCGGCCTGCCGCTCGCCGCGCGCTCGGCCAGCGCTCGGTCGACGATGATCATGGCCGGGCCGGCGTCAGCCCAAGGTGCGGCCAGGCGGCATCCTTCTCGGAGATGGTGGTCATGGGCAGAGGCCATTCGATGCCGAAGGCCGGGTCGTCGTATCGGAGCCCGCCTTCGGCTTCGGGGGTGTAGAACTCGCTCACGTTGTAGAGCAGCTCGGTGACGTCCTCCAGCGCCTGAAGGCCGACGGCGCACCCCTCCGCCACGTAGAGGCTGCGCTGATCTCCCTCATGGAGCTCGACGGTCGTGTGCCGCAGGTGGGTCGCGCTCTCCGGCCGAAGGTCGACGACCGCCATGAAGGCCCCACCCCGGATGCAGCGGATGTGCTTTGCCTCGGCGAACGGCGGCCGCTGATAGTGGAGGCCGCGGACGGTGCCCCGACGCAGGTTGTGGGAGAGGTTTGCCTGGACGATGCGCGGGTTCAGCCCGTGCTCCTTGAACTCGTTCACGTCGAACGCACGGGCGAAGAACCCGCGTTCATCTTCACGCGGCTCGAGCTCGAGCACCATCACGCCGCTCAGCGGCGTCGTCGTGAATCGCATCTCACCCCCTCCGAGGACGCTTGGGCAACGCCCCTTCTCCCCGCTGGGAGCCTCCCGCCGTCAGCGAGTCCGACGCGCTCGGACCGCCTGGACGTTCAGGACTCCGATGGTGCCCAGGGACGCCATCAGCAGGAAGGCGAACAGGAGGCCGAGGTCGCTGGACGAGGCTGGGGCCATGGCGGTGTCCGGCAGACCGGTGCCGCCTTCCGTTCCGCTTTCCGGCGGCGTCTGGGGCTCAACAGGATCCTGCGGGCATGTCTCCGATCCTTCGATCCGTGATCGGATCTGTCGGTCGCCGTAGCGATCCTCGAAGACCAGCGTCTCGATGGCAGGCCCGAACACGAAGTCGTACTGCGCGAAACACCCGGCCGCGGCGCCATCGCGTGGCAGGTCCACGGTGAGGGTGTGTGTTCCCGCGCCGAACCACCCGGTGTCCGAGTCGAAGAGCGTCTGGGGGAACGAGAAATCGGGGCCAGGCAGCTCGTAGCTTGCGAGCGTGATCTCGCAGCTCGCTGGAGTCTCGACTTCGTCCGCGATCGTGAATTCGACGCTCACCCACCATGCCTTGGAGTCGGCCGGGGTGTTGACCGTCGTGACGTACTGGGTCACCAGGCCGGACCCGAAGGCATCGGGGCACTCGAGGTCGGGATCGGGGTCCGTGGGTACGGATGCGCCGAGGGCGGCCGAGACAACGAGCAGCTGGATGGTCAGCGCCAGGCCACCGGCGAGCGCCCACCTGTGGCGCCGGGGCTGATTTGAGAGAGGGCGGCTCAACATGGACATTTCCCTTCTGGCTGGCGCGGGACGGCGCTGCCCTGGTCGATGGATAAGGACGGCGGTAGGGTAGCCGAGGCACAGTACTTTTGGGAAGGTCCGCGGCGGTCACGTGTGCGGTGCGGAAGGGTCTGGGGCGGTCCGCAAATCAATTGGTGGTGCGCCGACGCACCGGAGTACCAGGACCCGGGACGACGTGTGTCAAACGACGGGGCCCCGGCTGGTCGCCGGGGCCCCGTTATCGCTGAGGGTTGTCCGGGCTGGCCCGGCCGAGAGACTACGGGCGTGGCACCTCGATCGTCACCCAGTCGACCAGGACGTGACCGGAAGCCGGCGGCGGGAGTACCTGGCCCGCCATGTAGGTCTCGACCTGCATGATGTAGTGCATCGGGCCACGAGGAACGTACTGCGTGGATCGGCCAAAGAGCCGACCGTCTACGAAGAATTCGGTGGTGCCTGACTGCGGCCGCCAGGCGACGGTGTACGTGTGCCAACCCTGGAGGGCGACGCCCGTGTCATACGCGTCCTGCTCCCGCCCACTGGACGGCCTGGGGTCGTAGTGCATGAACGCCCGCGCGGTCGCGGACCCGCCGTTCAGCTTGCCTTCCGGGAAGTCGATCTCGCCACGCTCGTTGCCCGAGCCCTGGCTCGGCCACAGCAAGAATGCCAGCTTGTAGCCGGGGATCACGTCCGCGCGCATGCAGATCGAGATCCGCTGGCCGAGGGTGTCGCCAACGAGGGAGATCGGAGCCGCCACGTAGCGGGTGACGCCCTCGGAATGGACCCAGATGTCCATCAGGCTGTCGTGCTGGCTGGTGGTCTTGGGCGAGCTGTACGTGCCGCGCCGGGACGAGTCCTTCCACCCATCGGGCCGGGCTCGCCAGTGGCCGCCTGGCTGTTCCCACGCGCCACCGTCGCGACCCCACTGGCCCAACGGGATGTTCTCGGAGAAGGTGTCGGAAACGACTCGCTGCCAGCCTGCGGGTGCCGTGGCCGGCATCGGACCACAGGTGCTGGGTGATGGATCGTCGGTGTCAGGCGGTGGGGGCACGGTGGTCGGAACGGACCCGGTGTTCACGACCCTGAAGGTCAACGAGACCGGCGGATTGGCCGGTCCCTGCGCCCGGCGCTGGGCGAAGGCGGTTGCTGTGACGGTGTAGCTACCGACGGCGGGCGTCCAAGCGCGGTAGTCGCCGGCTTCGTCGCCAGTCATCGAATATGGCTGGCCGTTCTCGACCCGGGCGCCGCCGCCATTGACGGTCACCCGGACGCTGCCGACGGCCGCGGCGGTGTTCACCCGGACGTTCAGTCGTCGGGTCGGAAGCGACGCGAGATCCAGGGTCGCGCCCGGCTGAATGGGGTTGAACCCGGCAATCGGCTGATCGGTGTCGGCGTTGATCAACGTGAAGCCGGTGACGCCAGGAACGGCGGCGACCGCCGTGCCTGGGGAGGCGGTGAACATGAGTGCGAGGGCGAGGCCCACAAGGGGCAGGCGGAAGCGGACGAGGTGCAGGGCCATGACGTTCCTTCCGGTGACGGTTGCCCCCAAGGGTTGCGGCACAGGCGGCCGGCCACCACCGGGTCGATGGTCCCCTGTCGCGTTGCGCTCATCGGGCCCCCGTACCAAGGGGCCAACAGGCGCCGCCGTCGGTCCTCGACCGTTTGGCCCCCGGCGCGAAAGGAAGGCCTCGGGGGCCGAGGATGCGCTCGTCGACGAAAGCCGCGAGAATCCGGACTCTGTTCTGGCGCCAGCCCACGCCGGTCGGGCCTTACACCCTATGCAGGAGAAGCACCCGTGGGTCGATTCCATCGCTCCGTGCCCATCGCGACGGCGTTTCTGATCCTGTTCGCGGGCGTCCTCCTGGTGGGGGACAAAGGTCCCATCCTGACCGGCGGCGGACCAAGCCACTCGCCCGCGCCATCAGTCCTATCGCCGTCCGTCAGTCCGGCCGCGGGCTCGAACCAGCCGTCGCCATCGGGCGATCCGTCGTTGCCATTCGGGCCCGGCGACCCCTCTCTGGACGGCTCGGTCTGGTATCCGCCGGCCATCCCGGTCGGCGCGTACGCCACCGTCGCGGCGGTCAACTCGTCGGCCCAGAATCGCGACCGCGCCGACTTCGTCGTCCAGGGAACGGCTGACGACGAGATCAACGCCGCGCTGGCCGATCTCGCGCGCATCGGCGGCGGACAGGTCCAGCTTCTCGAGGGTCTCTACGAGCTCGCGGCGCCGATTACGATCTCGGGTGACGGCCTGGCCCTCGTCGGCGTGAACGTTGGCAATGCGGCCGGCTATTCCGAGGCGGCCCTCGGCTCGCAGATCGTGCCAGCAGCCGGATTTCCGGACGACGCATTCCTGGTCAACGCGACGGCAGAGGCATACGGCCCACTCATCAGCCTGATCCACGTCGATGGGCTGACCCGCGCGCAGGGAATGAACATCGAGGGGTCCCGCCCGACCGTGTCACTCAACGCGGTGTCCCAGTCGAGCGGGGTCGGGATCCGATTTGCCGGCGAGAGCACCGGGCAGCGTCCCTACGACGGATTTGTCCTATTCAATCGGGTGTTCGAGGGGCTGGGCATCGGGATCCTCCATGACCAGCGTTCGGGGGACATGCTGATCGAGGGAAATGTCGTCTTCCGGAACGGCGGCGACGGCTTCCTCAGCCGTGGAGCCTCACAGATGTACTCGCTCAACCACGCATACAACAATGCCGGCGTCGGGATTCGGCTGGTCCCGGGCTGTGTGCGAACACGTCTGACCAGCAACAAGTGGGAGGGCAACGACCTGGGTGGCCTCAGCATCGAGGGCGGGAGCGGATTCACGGTCATCGGCGACACCTTCGCCGACAACGACAGCCCCAGCGGGACGAGCGCCGCGCATATCGAGCTCGGCGTCCGAGGCCCAACCGAGACGATCGGCGTCATGCTGTCCAACCTGGCCTTCGGCAAGGGCGACGATGGGAATCCGTATCTCATCCACTTCGGCTCGCTGGCCCGCGATGTCCACGTGGG
>DASYGU010000243.1:0-5248 GCA_035999355.1 Candidatus Limnocylindria bacterium
ACTCTCCGCTCACCGCGCACTCGGTGGAGAAGGCTTGGAACGGGGCCGGCCAGGGAGGGATGGCCACCCGACTCCGGTTCGACCTCGACGGGGCGCGGCTGAGCTCCGCCGAGCCGCGAGAGTGAGCGGCCGCTCGTGAGCCTGATCTCGCTGTCGGGGGTCTCCAAGAGCCACGGCGCGCAGCACCTGTTCAGTGACGTCTCGCTGCAGGTCAGCGCTGGGCGGCGGATCGCCATCGTTGGAGCCAACGGGACGGGCAAGACGACCCTGCTCGAGATCATCACCGGCGAGCAGGACGCGGACACCGGCGTCGTGGCCCGTGGCAAGGACGTCGTCATCGGCTACCTCCGCCAGGAGGTCGCCGAGTCGCGCGGCCACACGGTGCTGGCCGAAGTGCTGGCGGGCGCCGGGACGGTGACCGGCATCGGCCGCCGAATGGAGCACATCGAGCGGGAGATGGCCGAGGCCACCGCGCAGGACGAGCTGGCCGAGCTGATGGACGAGTACGGACGGCTCCAGCATCGGTTCGAGCAGCTGGGCGGGTGGTCCATCGAGGCCGAGGCGCGGCGGATCCTGGCCGGGCTGGGCTTTGCCCATGCCGATGCCGAGCGTGACATCGGCGAGTTCTCCGGCGGCTGGATGATGCGGGTCGCGCTGGCCCGGCTGCTGCTGGCCAACCCCGACCTCCTGCTCCTGGACGAGCCGTCCAACCACCTTGACCTGGCATCAGTCGAGTGGCTCCAGGGATTCCTGGCCGAGTACGCGGGCGCGGTCATCCTGGTCAGCCACGATCGGGACTTCATCAACGTCGTCGCCAACCGGATCGCGGAGCTCCACCGGGGCACCTTGACCGAGTACGTGGGCGACTACGCCGACTTCGTCGAGCAGCGCGACACGCGGTTGGCCGAGCTCGAGCGCCATGCCCGGGTCCAGGGTCGCGAGGTGGCCCGCATCGAGCGGTTCGTCGAGCGGTTTCGCTACAAGAAGTCGAAGGCCCGTCAGGCCCAGGCCAAGATCAAGTACCTGGAGCGTATGGAGCGGGTGGTCGTGCCCGAGACCCGCACCAGGTCCATCCGCTTCCGTTTTCCGCAGCCGGCGCGCAGCGGACGAACGGTCATCTCCCTCGATGGCATCGTGAAACGGTACGGCGACCACACCGTGTACGACGGACTGAACCTGACTCTCGAGCGTGGCCAGAAGGTGGCGCTCATCGGTCCCAATGGCGCCGGCAAGAGCACCCTGCTCAAGATCCTGGCCGGTGTCCTCGACTACCAGGCCGGCGAGCGGCAGCTGGGCCACAACGTGCAGGTCGCGTACTTCGCGCAGCACCAGATCGAGGCCCTGAACCCGCGGAACACGGTGCTCGAGGAGCTCGAGGAGGCCGCCCCCCGGATGACCTCGGGGGAGCAGCGGCGGCTGCTGGGCACATTCCTGTTCTCGGGGGACGACATCCGCAAGCCGGTCGAGGTCCTGTCCGGCGGAGAGCAGACCCGGCTGGCGCTGGCCAAGATGCTGGCCGACCCTGCCAACCTCCTGTGCCTGGACGAGCCGACCAACCACCTCGACATCGCCAGCCGGGACGTACTGGAGGACGCGCTGACGTCGTTCGGCGGCACGCTGGTCCTGATCACCCACGACCGGTACCTGATCCGAACCGTGGCCAACACGATCGTCGAGGTCACCGGCGGGGACGCGGTGCTCTATCCCGATGATTTCGAGGCGTACGCCGAATCACGGGGCATCGACATCGAACGGCCGGGGGCGTCGGAGGGAAAGGCCACGCCGCGGGGGGTGGTGAGCACGCCCAGCCGTCGCGAAACAGCCGACCAGGCCTCCGGCCGCAAGCGCACCGAGGCAGAGGCTCGCAACCGGCGCCACCGCGAGACCCGCGAGGCCCGGGTCGCCCTTGAGCGAACCGAAGCCGATCTGGCCGCCACCGAGGCGGCGCTGACCGATCTGACCAGGCGGCTCGGTGACCCCGACACATACGCCGATGCGGCGCTCGTCCGGCGCCTGATCGACGAGCACAACCAGGCGCTCGATCGGACGGCCACCCTCACCGCCGAGCGCGACCGGCTGACTGCCGAGCTGGAGACCGCCGAGGCGGCCGGGTGAGAGAGGCGAGACCCTCGGGCGACGGCCTCGGCGCGTCGCTCGTCGTTCTGGCCGCGGTCTGCTTTGCGACCCTGGGTCCGACCTCACGCTTCGCGTACGCCGCCGGCGTCGACGCGCTGACCCTGGTCACGTGGCGGGCCGTCATCGGCGGCCTGGTCGTGGTCGTGGTTGCCCTCATCCTGGCCCGCTTCGGCCAGGTCGTAGCCCGACCATTCCGCGAGATCCCGCGCCGACAGCTGGGCATGAACGTCTTCGCGGGCCTCACCAATGCGCTCCTCAACCTGACCGTGCTGTTTGCCATCACCCGGATCAGCGTCGGCCTGGCGCTGCTGGTCTTCTACACCTACCCGGCCATGGTGGCCGTGGTGTCGACTCTCCTGTTCAAGGAGCGGCTCGATGGCACACGCTGGGCCGCGCTCGGGATCAGCTTCATCGGCCTGATCCTCGTGCTCATCGGCGCCGGTCAGGTCGGACAGCTGGACGCCCTCGGGGTGGCGCTGGCATTTGCGGGTGGTCTGTGCCAGGTCGTCTATGCCCTCACGGCTCGCCACGGGTTCCCCGCCGTGCCATCGCCGCAGGCCGGCGGCGTGACCTTCGTCGTCGCCGCGACGGCGTACCTGTTGGGCGCGGTGGTGGTCGGCAACGTCGGGGCGCTGGGTGCCCCGCTGGCATCGAGCGCCGCTCTCCTGCCGGTCCTGTGGGCGGGGATCATCGGCGCCGGGATTCCGACCATGGCCTGGATCATGGGCATCCGGCTGCTGGGCGCGCCGCGGGCCGCGATCATCTCGACCCTCGAGCCGGTGGTGGGTGTCCTCCTTGCCGCCATCCTGCTTTCGGAGGTGCCGACGCCCCTCCAGATCGTGGGCGGGGCATTCATCGTGGTCGCCGCCATCGTCGTCCAGAGACGGCCGGGCGTCGAGCCCGCCGAGCACGAAGCGGCGCCCGATGGCTCTATCCTGCCCTCGTGACTGTGCACCGGCGGATGGCGTTGTCGGCGCTTGCCGCACTGGTGATGGCCGCCTGCACCTCCGCCCCAAGTGGCGCGCCGAGCGGGTCGTCGACGGCATCGGTTGACCCGTCGGCCGGCGCGATTGCCTCGCCTGAAGCGTCCGGCACGCCAGTCGCGACCCCTGCGCCCACGCCCACGCCAGCGCCAACCGTTCCCGCCGGCGCCCGTCTGCCGAACCTGATCATGGAGCCGCTGGCCGACTGGAATGTCGAGTACACCGAGCCCGACAACCGCCGGCTGCTCCACGTCACGACCCTGTTCAGCAACGTGGGCGACGGCCCGTTCGAGCTCCGTGGCTCGCGAATGGATCCCGAGGCCCCGGCCATGGTTCTCGACCAGGTCATCTACACCGAGGGCGGCGGGTTCCGCCGCATTCCGACCCGCGTCGCGGCGCGGTACGCGGGCGACGGGCACAACCATTGGCATGCCCAGCAGGTGGTCACCATGGAGCTGGCGCCGGTGCTCGATCCCTCCTCGGTCACGACCGGCAACAAGATCCACTTCTGCTTCTTCGACAACTCCCCGACCCACCGCGACGCGCCCGGCGCACGGGGCGAGGCCTACTACCAGAACCGGTGGTGCGGCAAGCCGAACTCGTACAGCGTCCGGATGGGGCTGTCCGTGGGCTGGGGCGACCGGTATGGGTGGGATTTCGTGGGCCAGTACATCGACATCACCAACCTGGCCGGCGGCACGTACACCCTGAAGGCCACGGTCGACTGGTCGAACAACTTCTACGAGACCGATGACACCGACAACTGCACGATGAGCCGGATCCAGATCCCGTCCGCCGGCGAAGGACCGATCATCGTGGTCGAGGCAACCGACCTCCCCTGTCCGACCTAGGCCGGTCCGCGCGCCATCAGGCCGGCATGGACCGCCTGAGCCGCCTGGACGGCGAGCCCGACCGGGACCTCGGCCCACACCACGCGGAGCCCGCCCTCGTCGAATGACCCTTCCCCGTGGGCGGGAAGCGGCAGCAGCTCGGGCATCCGGGCCGCGGGACCAACCAGGCTGATCCGCGCGATCCGCTCCTTGCGATCCACGGCCAGGATCAGCGCTCCGGGATCGTCACGCGCGGGACGGGGCACGACCTCGGTCGCCGGCGCCCCGCCGTCCAGGGATCGGACCACCAGCCTGAGCCGTCCGCGGCGCGCGCGCCGGACGGCAACCGGGTGGACGACCTCCGCGCCCAGCTCGCCGAGCAGCTCGAGCTGAATGGCGCTGACCGCGGGCAGAAGCCGTGCCGCGGGGACGAGGTGCGGGTCCGCCTCCCACACACCGCCCACGTCCTTGAACAGCTCGCACCGATCGGCGCGGAGGGCCACCGCCAGGGCCACCGCCGACAGGTCGGTACCGCCTCGGCCGAGCGTGGTCAGCTCGCCATGGGCCCCGATTCCCTGGAAGCCGGCCACCACCGGCACGAGCCCGTCGGCCACCGCCGTCCGGAGCGGCCGCGAATAGACCCGTCGCACAGCGGCCCCCAGGTGAGCGGCCGCGGTCCGGATCCCGGCCTCGGCTCCGCTGAACGAGCGCGCGGCGATGCCATGGGCTTCCAACCCGAGCGCGAACAGGGCCGCGGACAGGGCCTCGCCGGTGGCCAGCGCGCGATCGGTCTCGCGGGCCATGGACGAGTCGGGGGCGTGGGCCGCGTCGCCGCGAAGCGAGGCGCCGCCGTCCGGAAGGAGCACGGCGGCTGAAGAAAGAATGGCATCGGTCACCCCTTCGAAGGCCGACACCACCACGACCGGGCGCAGGCCCATCGCCTGCTGGGCGACGACGACCTCGACCGCGGCCGCGATGTCCTCCGGCCGGGTGAGGACCGAGCCGCCGAACTTGTCGACGACGATGGGCCCGCTGTGCATGGCGCGGACTCTAGACGACCAGCCGATGGTTCAGCAGTACCCTCGCCGGGTGTCCTCGCCTCCCACCACCGCCTCGATCCGCGCGGTTCGCAACCGGATTCTCGCCTGGTTCATGGCCGATCAGCGTGACCTGCCGTTTCGCCGGACGCGCGACCCGTGGCCCGTGCTCGTCGCCGAGGTGATGCTCCAGCAGACCCAGGCGTCGCGCATCGCGGAGCGGTTCGATCCGTTCCTGCACCGCTATCCCTCGCCGGCCGTG
>DASYGU010000260.1:0-3362 GCA_035999355.1 Candidatus Limnocylindria bacterium
CGGAGAGGTCGCCTAGAGGCCTATGGCGCCGCATTGGAAATGCGGTTCGGGGCAACCCGTCGGGGGTTCGAATCCCCCCCTCTCCGCCACCTTCGGGTACCATCCGGCCCGGCCGTGCTCAGGCGGGGAGTTAGCGGTGCCCTGTGACCCGCAATCCGCTCTAGCGGGGCTGACATCCCGGCTGAGGTCGTCGACCTTCGCCTCCCGTGACGTCGTCCGACGTTGAGAGTCGGGTCCCACGCAGCGACGGCCCGCGAACCCCGTCAGATCCGGAAGGAAGCAGCGGTAAGCGGTCCTCCGTCGAGTGCCGTGGGAGTACCTGGCTGGAGCCGGACTCCGTGACAGAGGCGAGTGGACCGATTCCCGATGCCGGGCGCACGGCCGAACCTCCCTGCCCGCGGTGCGGTGTAGGGTTAGACCGACATGCCGAAGGGGCCTCCCGCGACCGATGAACCTGCCTTGACCGATCCCACCGACCTCGTGGAGGCCATCACCCAACCGGCCAGCCCGCGGCGCGCGCTGTACCGCAAATGGCGGGCCCAGACGTTCGCCGAGGTGGTCGGCCAGGACGCCATCATCAACACCCTTCGGCGGGCGGTCGCCACCGACCGGATCGTCCACGCCTACCTGCTCGTCGGGCCACGCGGGACGGGCAAGACCTCCACCGCTCGGATCCTGGCCAAGGCCATCAACTGCCTGAACCGCGCGGACGACGGTGAGCCGTGCGACGCGTGCACCGCCTGCGTGGCCATCCGTGACGGTCGGGCCATGGACGTGATCGAGATCGATGCCGCGTCCCACGGCCTGGTGGACGACGCCCGGGACCTCGTCATGCGGGCGCTCACCGCGCCGGCCGACCTGCGCCGCCGGGTGTACATCATCGACGAGGTCCACATGCTGAGCCCGCACGCGTTCAACGCGCTGCTGAAGCTCATCGAGGAGCCACCGGACCATGTCGTGTTCATCCTGGCCACGACCGATACCCACCGCGTCCCGCCCACCATCATCAGCCGGACCCAGCGCTACGACTTCCGTCGCCTGCCGACCGATGTCATCGCCGCCAAGCTGACCCGGATCACGACCGCCGAGGGCGTGACCGCCGAGCCCGAGGCCCTCGCCCTCATCGCGCGGCTGGCCGATGGCGGGATGCGCGACGCGGAGTCGCTGCTCGACCAGGTCATGGCCTACGCCGGCGACCAGGTGGTCGAGAGCTCGGTCCGCGAGGCCGTTGGCCTGGCCGATGAGGAGGCGATTGCCGGACTGCTCGACGCCTACGTCGCCGGTGATGCCGTCGCGGCCCTGCAGGGCATCGCCGATCTCTCGGATGCCGGTCGCGACCTCGGCCAGGTGGCTCAGCAGCTCGAGGCCGAGGGCCGCCGCCGGCTTCTCGCCTCGCCTGGGGATCCCGCCCTCGCCCGGCGGCTGGCGGCCGTCCTCCGCGCCGCGGCGGAAGCCGGAACGACCGGGGCCCGCGATGGTCGGGCGCGCCTCCATCTCGAGCTGCTAGCCATCGATGCGAGCGCGGGCCCGCCGGCACGGGCCTCTATTCCGACCGCGATTCCGACCGCGAAAGCCGAGCCCGCTGCCGCCTCCGCAGAACGTCCGGCAGCCACGCCACCCGCGCCACCCCCCGCCCAACCGGCCGCGGTCCGGACGCCGGCCCCGGCTCCGGCCGCGGCGGCCAAGCCTGCGCCTGCCCCGGCCCCGGCCACCCCATTGGCCGACGGGGAGCGCCCGACCCTCGAGGTGCTCCGCGCTCACTGGGGCGAGGTAGTCGAGCGAGCGAGCCCGGTGGTCAAGCCGCTCATCAAGGAGTGCCGCCCGCACGAGCTCAACGGCGCCCACCTCACCCTTGCCTTCCCGGAGGAGAGGGAGTTCCTGCGCGGGCTGATCGCCTCGCGGGCGCGCAACATCGAACAACTCCTGTCCGAGATGTTCGGCGGCGCATGGTCCATCGAGTGCGTGGCTGCATCGGTCGATCTCGAGCCGCTGACCGTGGCCGAGGCCATTGCCCCCGGTGACGCTCCCGATGCCAACGCCCTCCTCCAGCGGACGCTGGAGATCACCGGCGGCCAACTGGTCGACGCCCCCGAGGTTCGCTAGCCGTGAACATCGGCCAGCTGACGAAGATGGCGCAGGAGATGCAGGCCAACATGGCCCGCGTCCAGGCCGAGCTGGCGGAGGCCACGGTCGAGGCCACCGTCGGCGGGGGAGCGGTCCGCGTGGTCATGACCGGGACGCAGGAGCTGCGGAGCATCGAGATCGATCCCGCCACCGTCGACCCCGAGGACGTCGAGATCCTCCAGGACCTTGTCTTTGCCGCCGTGACCGATGCGCTTGCCCAGAGCAAGCGCCTGGCCGCGGACAAGATGGGGGCGGTGACCGGTGGCATGGGGCTGCCGGGTCTCGGCGGCCTTCCCGGCCTGCGCTGACCTCCGTCGGCATCGGTTCATGGCCGGCCTGATCGCGCCCGTTGCTCGCCTGATCGAGGCGTTCAACCGCCTGCCCGGAGTCGGTCCCAAAACGGCCCAGCGGCTCACGTACCACGTCCTCCGCAGCCCGCCCGACGAGGCCCGCGCCCTGGCCGAAGCCCTGATCGCGGTCAAGGAGCAGGTGGCCTACTGCTCGACCTGCTGGAATATCACCGAGGTCGGCGTGGACCCCTGCCTGATCTGCGCCGATCCGCAGCGAGACGCGACCCGGATCTGCGTGGTCGAGGAGCCACTCGACGTCCTGGCCATCGAGCGGACCCGGGAGTTCCGCGGCCGCTACCACGTCCTCCATGGTGCGATCAGCCCGATGGACGGCATCGGTCCGGAGCGGATACGGGCACGGGAGCTCGTCGCGCGCGCCCAGGGCGGGGGATTGGAGGAGGTCATCCTGGCCACCAACCCGACCCTCGAGGGCGAGGCCACGGCCATGTACCTGGCCGACCTGCTCGGCACCTCAGTGCCCGCGATCACCCGCATCGCACGTGGCGTTCCGGTCGGCGGCGATCTCGAGTACGCCGATGACGTGACCCTCATCCGCTCACTCCAGGGCCGCCGCCAGGTCGAGCGCGGCTGAAGTCGCGGGGCTCCGCGGCCTCGCGGTTGACAGTCTGGGGCGTGCTCCCTAGACTCACCAGTCGCGCCGGTCGACCACCGGCAGGTGGAAATGAACGACGGCAACGTGCCGCGCCGCATGACCACCGGGGTTTTCTCCCAAGGAGGCCTCGAATAGAACGAAGCCGATCCAATCGGTGGCGTTGCCTTATCAGTTGAAGAGTGACAGGAACCCACACGAGTCAGCGGGACAAACGTCTGGACCTTTGAACCGGTGGAGCAGCCGCAAGGCGAGACCACTGGTTTTTTGTTCGGAGA
>DASYGU010000069.1:0-2739 GCA_035999355.1 Candidatus Limnocylindria bacterium
CACGAGTGACGCCACGGCCGTCGCCATCGGGCCCGGCGACAGGACGAGGCTCCATCGGCCGCGGAGGGTCATGGTCAGGTTGCCGATGATCGCGGTCGCGGGCACCAGGAGCATGATCGTGGCCGCGTTGCCGAAGCTTACGAGCGCGTACGGGAGCGACGGGCTGACCGCCGCTCCGAACAACGACACGACGCCGAGCACCGCCCAGGAGCCGAGCCCGAACCAGCCAAGTGTTCCGCTGGCCAACGGTTGGCCCGTGAGTCGGGGGATGAGGTAGTGGAGCGCCCCGATCGGGACCGCGAGGAGCCAGAAGAGGGCGATGCCGCGAGTCCACATCGCATCAAGCACGGCGTTGATGGCAGGGTCCAGGTTGAGCACGGATACGACCATCGCCTCAAAGGTCATTCCGGCCAGCGCGAACAACGCGAGCCCGAACCAGGCCACGCCCACGAAGAGCGCCGCTGAGCCCGCGACGCTCGTCCAGAACGTGACGTTGACCAGGACCAGGGCCAGGATCAGGACGAGATTGACGATCACCGGGAAGCCAGTGAGCGTCCCGGTCTCGGCGACCTGGGGGATGTAGAGCAGGGTCAGGCCGGCCCCGAACCCGATGTTCCAGAGGACCATGCCCACCACCCCGATCCGGGTGTGGGACAGCGGTCGACCGGTGATTCGCGGGGTGACGAAGAAGATCGCGCCCAGGGCCGCGTTCGTGAGCCAACCCCACACGAACGCGTGCCGGAAGCCGGCAGAGACGGTGTCCGGCGTCAGCTCGAAGCTGTAGCCGAAGGGGAGGGCGAGGGTGAACTCGAAGCTCGACATCACCAGCTGGAGGGCGGCGAAGGTGCCGAGCCCGGTGGCGGTCAGGAGCCAGAGCGCCCCGAAACCGAGGTATCCCATCACCGCGCCATCACCCCCAGCGGGGAGCACTGACGTGCGGGACTTCCGCGGCCGGTCGTAGGGGCGGAGCCGCTTCAGGTTTCCGGACATCCGAGCGCGCGAACCTCCAGGCTGAGACCCCGATCGGGGCGGTTCCGCACAACTGGGCCACGCATCGCGACCCGGCGGCATTGTAACGGGCACAATCGGCCCGTGACCGATCCGGCCTCCGCCCGCGACACCCTCCGTCCGCTCCGCCGCGCCCGCCAGGTCCGAGAGTTCACGGACGAGCCCCTGACCGATGACGAGCTGACCGCGATCACCGACGTCGCCCGCTGGACCGGCAGCAGCCGCAACACCCAGCCGTGGCGCTTCCTGGTCATCCGTGCCCCGGCTACGATCGTCCGCTTGGAGTCGGTCGGGCTCCCCCAGACCCGTTCACTGAAGACCGCCACGGCGGTGCTCGCCATCGTGCTTTCCGACGACGAGGAACGCCGGATCTCGCATGCATACGACGACGGTCGAGTCGCGGAACGGATTCTCATCGCGGCGGGCATGCTCGATCTCGCGGCCGGGATCGCATGGGTCCGGCCCGACGTTCTTTCCGCCGTCCGCGAGATCCTGGGCCTGCCCGAGGATCTAATGGTCCGAACCCTGATGGCCCTCGGCCACCCGACGGCCGAGGCACGGAAACCCAAATCTGCCCCGGGCGAAGCCCGACTGCCCCGGGACGAGGTCGTCTTCGAGGAACGCCTGCCCGACGACTGAGCGCAGTCAGTGCGGCTACTTCGGCGGCAGGCTCTCCGCGAAATCCACGCCGCGCTGGACCCAGGAATCGAACTCGGCCTCGGTCGCGAACCCCTCGGGCGCGACCACCAGCCAGCCGATCATCGGGCGGCTGGACGACAGGTCGAAGATCCGGGCCCCGGGCAGCGAGACCGTCGCGTCGTGAGCGTCCTTGCCCACCCGGACCATGAGCTCGTCGCCGGTCACGCCCACCGCCATGTTGCCGCCCACGAGGAACGCAATCCCGCCGAACATCTCCCGCTCGGCAACCGCCGGCAGCCCGGCGAGCCGGGCTCGAAGCCGCTCCGCGAGATCCTTGTCATACGCCACGTCGAATGCTCCGGAAAAGGCGAAAGCCGCCCGGTCGGAGGCGGCCTTCGCGCGTGGTAAGCGGATTGGTTGCGGGGGACAGATTCGAACTGCCGACCTTCGGGTTATGAGCCCGACGAGCTACCGCTGCTCCACCCCGCGACTTCCTAGGGTACCGGTCGGTTGGCGATCGGTCAATCGTCTGATCAGCGGCGGACGACGGTCTTCACCACCGAGCGAAAGACGAGCAGGCCGATGATCGCCACCAGCATCCCGCGCAGTGCCATCTTGGTCGCGTCGACCGATGGCTCCCACTCGACCTCGTCGCCGCGGATGATCCACATCCCGACCGGCCGGGCGCTGACCCCGAAGCCGCCGCCTCCGTTGTTCGCCTCGTCGCTCCCGCCCCCGCCCCCGCCCATGACCTCGGCAGCAGGAATGAGGGTCAGGCCTTCCTTCTCGATCGGCTCGCCGTAGACGCGCTTCACGGTCATCGTGTCGCGGGCGCCCTGCAGCATTTCGTCAATGTTCATCGGTCTGTTCTCCTCGCCGGTTCAGGTGGGCCGGTGGGCTCCGGGCTCCATCTCGTGCATACCCCAGTGGATGCCATCACGGTCAAGCATGGCCAGATATGGGTCGGGGTCAAATGCCTCCGGTCCGAGGATCCCGGTACCGGCCCACGCGCCGCGGTCCAGGAGCTCCATGGCGACGACCGGGTTGAACCCGGTTTGCCACCCGACGACCTGCACCCCATAGCGGGTCCAT
>DASYGU010000097.1:0-5342 GCA_035999355.1 Candidatus Limnocylindria bacterium
ATGTTGTTGGTGGCTTCGTCGTCACCGACCGGATGCTCGAGATGTTCCGCGGCCGGCGGGACGGCGGTCGCGGGGATGGCTCGCCGGGAGACAAGGCGTGACCCTGCTCGAGCTGGCGACCTACGCCGTCTACCTCGTCGCATCGGTCAGCTTCATCCTGGCGCTGAAGTTCCTCGCGTCGCCGCGGACGGCGCGCACCGGGAACCTGCTGGGAGCCGGCGGCATGGCCCTCGTCGTGGCATGGACCATCGCCACCGAGCCCGGCCTGCTCGACAACCTGTGGGTGCTGGTCGTGGGCGGACTGGTGGGCACCGTGATCGGTGTGATCGGTGCCCGCCGGGTGCCGATGACCGCGATGCCCCAGATGGTCGCCATCTTCAACGGCGCGGGCGGCGGAGCAGCCGCGGTCGTCGCCGTGTCCGAGTTCCTGACCGCCACCAGCGATTCCGGCGGCGAGCTGCTGCCCACCATCCCGGTGATCGCCACCCTCCTCGGCGCGGTCATCGGCTCGCTGTCGCTGACCGGATCAGTCGTCGCCTTCGGCAAGCTGCAGGGCTTCATCGCCCCCCGCCCGGTCACATATCCCGGCTCCCGGTTCGTGGCCGCCGCCCTGCTCGCCGCGCTCCTGATCATGGGCGTGGCGCTCGCCTTCGTCACCAACGACGTCACCCTGTTCCTCGTCTTCGTGGCCCTGGCCCTGATCGGCGGCGTCCTGATCGTGATGCCCATCGGCGGCGCGGACATGCCGGTGGTCATCAGCCTCCTGAACTCGTACACCGGCATCGCGGTGGCGGCCACAGGCTTCGTGCTGGGCAACTACGCCCTGCTCATCGCCGGAACCCTGGTCGGCGCGTCGGGCGCGATCCTCACCCAGCTCATGTGCCGGGCCATGAACCGCTCGCTGCTCAACGTCCTGTTCGGGGCGTTCGGCACTGCTGGCGGCGCACAGGTCGCCGGCGCGGCGGGGGACCAGAACATCCGAACCATCAACGCCGAGGACGCCGCGGTCCTGATGGCCTACGGCAAGAGCGTCATCATCGTGCCGGGCTACGGGATGGCAGTCGCCCAGGCCCAGACCCCGGTCCGCGAGCTCATGGACCTGCTCCTGGCGCGCGGCGTCGACGTCCAGTTCGCCATCCACCCGGTCGCGGGCCGGATGCCGGGCCACATGAATGTCCTCCTCGCCGAGGCCAACGTCCCGTACGAGCGGCTCAAGGAGATGGACGAGATCAATGACGACTTCGCCAACGCGGACGTGGCCCTGGTCATCGGCGCCAACGACGTGACCAACCCGGCAGCCCGGACGGACACGACCTCCCCGATCTACGGCATGCCCATCCTGAACGTGGACCACGCCCAGAACGTGATCGTCCTCAAGCGGAGCATGGCGGCCGGCTTTGCGGGCATCGACAACCCGCTGTACGGCGACCCGAAGACGGCGATGCTGTTCGGCGACGCCAAGGCGACGGTCCAGGCCCTGGTTGCCGGGGTGAAGGCCGCCTAAGTCGCCAACCCAGGCGCCGCGGTTACCGATGAGCGAGCCGACGCCCGACTGCACACTCTGCCGCGGCATCGATGGCGACCCCGAGCTGGGTCGGGTCGAGGTCTGGCGCGATGACCTGTGGCGGCTCACGGCGGCCACCGATTCGGAGGTCCCAGGCTTCGCCTTCCTCGAACCCATCCGCCACATCCCACATGTCACGGATCTCGGCGGCCCCGAGGCCGAGACATTCGGCGCCGTCCTGGGCAGGGTCACGACCGCGCTGAAGGAGGCGACGGGCACCGAGTTGGTCTACGTCTACGTCTTTGGCGGCGGAATCCCGCATTTCCACGTCCATCTCGCTCCCCACCGCGAGGGCGACGCGCTGAGCACGCAGCTCATCCGCGGCGAGATCGTCGAAGAGCACCTACCCAGCGGCGCGACCCGGGTCACAAGCCTGGACTTTCCGCCGATCCCCCAGCCGGAGCTGCGTGCGGTGGCCGACCGCGTCCGGGGCCTGCTCGCCGACTAGCGGTTGACCCGGACCGCGCGCCACACGCTGCGCAGCCCGGCCTTCTGGCCGTACAGCAGCACCCCGGCCGAGTAGATCCGGGCAGCCACCCACAGCGCCGCCAGTGCGCCAAGGATCAGGAACAGGAATGACAGGCCGATCTCCCACGGGGCGATCTCGCCCATCACCATCCGGGTCGGGATCAGGTACGGGCTGAAGAACGGAACGAAGGACAGGACCTTGACCCAGTCCGCATCGGGCACGTTCAGTGCGGCGAACGCGATCAGGTAGCCGGCCACGCCCACGATGATCATCGGCCCGGTGATGTTCTGGACCTCCTCCTGCCGGCTCGCGGTCGAGCCCAGGGCCGCGTACAGGGTGGCGTACAGGCCGAAGCCGCCGACGAAGAACAGACCGACGACGAGCAGGACACCCGCGTTCAGGGCGCTGAGGTCCGGCGCTGGGCTGCCGCTGTCCCCGCTCAACGCCTGGCTCAGCGGCCCGGCCAGCACGAGCCCCAGGAGCGCCGCGCCCACGACCGCGATGTACTGGATCAGGCCCGCGCCGCCCGCGCCCAGCACCTTTCCCAGCAGCAGCTGGCGCGGAGTCGCGGCCGTGATGAGCAGCTCCATCACCCGGCTCGCCTTCTCCTCCGCCACGCTGGTGGCCACCCACTGGCCGTAGGTGATGATCGCCATGAACATGAGAACCACCAGCGCGGTCGCGATCAGGTAGCGCGGGGCGAGGTTGTCCGGTTCCCCTCCCGCGTCGGGGTCGACCGGCGTCACCTCGAACGCGGTCGGCGCGAAGATCTCGCCTACCTGGCTCGGGTCCACGCCGGCCCGCACCAGGCGATCCGCCACCGCGACCTGCGACGCGGCGCTGTTTACCGTGAACACCAGGCCGCTGGTCGCCCCTTCATCGGTGAACAGGTCGAAGGTCAGGTCCTGGTCGGCAGCCCGGTCGACGGTGACCAGGCCGTCGAGGTCGCCGGATTCGACCGCGTCGCGAGCGTCGGCGTCATCGTCGACGAGCGTGGCCTCCACGCCCGCGTCCTCCATCGCGTTCAACGACGCGACGAGGGCCGCCGCGGACTCCTCAGCGTCTGGCGAGGCGGCGTAGACCGATACCGATGACGGCTCGTCGAGCCCCAAAGCACCGAGCGCGACCGGCAGCAGGGCGAGGCCCATCCCGACCACGGCCAGGATGATCGTGACCACCAGGTACACCCGGCTCCGGACCCGGAGCCGGAACTCGCGCAGGGTCACCGTCCAGGCGTTTGGGAAGAGGCCCATCAGCTCCGCTCCTGGCCCGGCGCCAGGTGGCGGTCCTCGGCCAGCTCGGCTGGCCGGCCCACGTGCTCGATGAAGACCTCTTCGAGCGACGGGTCGGTGATCTCGAACCGGGTCACCTTTTCGCCCCGCTCCAGGGCCGCGTTCAGGAGCGACGACGGATCGGTGTCGGAGTGGACGTGGAGCTCGAGATAGTCCTGGCCCCGCCGGGTGAGCGTCACGCCCGGCATGGACTCGACCCATGCCAGGCCGTCCGTCCCGTTGTGGCCGTCGGTGGCGATGCGCACGACCTGCCGGTTCATGGCGCGCTTCACGTCGCGGACGTGGCCGCCGACCACGATCCTGCCCCGATCCACGATCACGATCGACTCGCACAGCTCCTCGACGGTCTCCATCTGGTGCGTCGAGAAGATCAGCACCTTGCCCCGTCGGCGCATCTCGAGGAAGGCCTCCTTCAGGAGCTGGACGTTGACCGGGTCCAGACCGCTGAACGGCTCGTCCATGATCAGGACGTCGGGGTCGTGGAGGATGGCGGCGATGAACTGGATCTTCTGCTGATTGCCCTTCGACAGCTCCTGGACCTTCCGGTCGCGGTAGTCGGGGATCCGGAACCGCTCCAGCCAGTCCTCCACCTCCGCCGTGGACTCCCGTTCGGGGACGCCGTACAGCGCCGCGAAGAAGCGGAGGACGTCGATGACCGTCATCTGGAGATACAGGCCCCGCTCCTCGGGCAGGTAGCCCCAGGTCCGTCGCGGCACCTCGATGTTCGGCTTGCCCTGCCAGGTCACCGAGCCGGAGTCCGCGCGCAGGATGTCCAGCACGATCCGCATCGAGGTCGTCTTGCCCGCGCCGTTCGCGCCCAGCAGGCCGAAGATGCGGCCCGGCTCCGCGGTGAAGCTCACCCCGTCGAGGGCGACGATGTCGCCGAATCGCTTCGAAATCGTGTCGACCACGAGGCTCATGGCGGGCCGATGCTACCCGCTCACCGTCGCACTCGTGTCAACGCCTCCGGCGAGCCGGTAGAGTCCGACCCATGACCGAATGGAACGGCCGATGGGTGGTCTTCGACGTCGGCGAGACGCTGGTCGACGAGACCCGGGTGTGGTCCTCCTGGGCCGACGTGACGGGGATTCCTCGCCTCACCTTCATGGCCGTCCTGGGGGCCACCATCGCCCGCGGCGGCGCCCACCAGAGCGTCTTCCGGGAGCTCGGCCTGCCGCACTGGGAGCACCACCGCGACCAGCTCGAGGCGTCCTATGGAGCCATCGTCGGGGACGACCTGTACCCCGACGTCCGGCCGACGCTGTCCGCGCTCACGGTTGCGGGCTATCGGCTGGCGATCATTGGCAACCAGCCCGCCCGGCGAACGGCGGATCTCCAGGCCCTGGACCTGCCGGTCGAGGTGATCGCGATGTCCGACGAGATGGGCGTCGCCAAGCCGGACCCCGCCTATTTCGCGCGCGTCCTCGAGCTGCTTGGCGAGCCGGACCCAGGCGTGGTCGCCCACGTCGGTGACAGGGTGGACAACGACGTCCTGCCCGCGGCGGCGGCCGGGCTCCACTCGATCTGGATCCGACGTGGCCCGTGGGGGAAGATCCAGCAGCTGCCGCCGGACATCGTCCCGGCTCTCGTCATTGACTCGCTGGTGGAGCTCCCCGACGGCCTGGAGCAGGCATTCGATTCCTTGCCCAGCCCGATGACATCGGTCTAGACTCGCCGGTGGGCGGGACCGGGCCCGTATCGCCGGTCGAGGTGGAGACTGCGCAGCCGGTGCGCAGTTTTTCTGTTTCTGGACGAGGTGCAGCCAGTGGATGAACTGGCGACGGTCCTGTTCCAGCTCTTCGTTCTGCTGGCCGCCACGAAGCTGGGCGACGAGCTGTTCAAGCGCATCGGCCAGCCGCCTCTGGTCGGGGAGATCCTGGCCGGTGTGATCGTGGGCCCGGCGCTGCTGGGCTGGTACCAGATCACGCCCGAGACCGAGCTGTTCGCGCAGATCGGCGCCGTCCTGCTCCTGTTCGAGGTTGGCGTCCACACCCGGGTCGGCGACCTAGTGCGGGTC
>DASYGU010000127.1:0-2386 GCA_035999355.1 Candidatus Limnocylindria bacterium
TGCCGCTGATCAGGCTGCTGAGCGTGGCGATGCCGATTCCCGGTGCCGCCCCGATCTCCGTCTATGCGCTGGTGGGGGCGCCTGCCCTCATCGGGGCCATCCTCGTTGCTCGAGCGATTGGCGCATCGCGGCAGGACCTCGGGCTTGGACGTCCGGCGAGGCCGGTGGAAGTCGTCCTGTCAACCCTGATCGGCGTCCCGCTGGGTCTGTTGGCCCGCGGCGTGGTCGGGTTGGCGCCGATATCGGTCGAGGGTGTTCACCCAATCCTGTTCGTCGCCGTCGCGGTGCCATTCGTCGTGCTCCTCGAGGAGCTGGTGTTCCGCGGCCTCCTGCAGCGGGTGGCGACCTCCCGGTCGCGGCTCATCGGCATCGTCGCACCCAGCGTCCTGTATGCCGCGATGTACTTCGGCTCAGGTTCCGCATCGGTCGTCCTGTTCATGGGAATCACCGGGATCATCTTTGGCGTGATGGTCAGCCGCCAGCATTCGCTGTGGGGTGTGCTTGGCGCGCACATGATCCTTCGGGTGCTGGTCCAGATCTGAAGGACGGTAGCTACACCCGGTACCCATAGCGGACAAGGAGCGGAAAGGTCAGGGCCGTGACCTCGGCCCGCGGAAGTCTCGGAAGGGCGGTGCGCCAGGCGCTGTCTGCCACGAGCCGAATTTCGCCGGTCGTCATGCGCATGGGGTTGCCCATGACGGTGTGGCTCGGGCCCACGCGGGCGCTGTCCGGTCCGATGAAGTTCAGCGCGGCGGGCGGGACGTCCTCGCCCAGGTCCCGGAACACGCGGAGCAGCTCGCCGGTCGGGTTTTCGATGAAGGTCTCGTAGCGCAGCCGCGTGACCGGTACGCGCCGACCGAGAAGTTCGGTGTACGAGTTTTGGACCATCCACCGCGCCGACGCCGCGGATGCGCCGAATCGCGGCATCTGAACGGCCCTGCCGGGCGTGTCCGGCCGGGCGACCTCCTTGGACCAGGAGTAGGCCACACCACGGCTGTCACGCACGAGATGGATCAATCGGAGATCGATGCCGGGCACGGCGGTCAACATGAGCGCGTACCGCGGTCCCTTGGACGAGTCGATGATCGTGGCGCCCGCCGCGGCGGCCGAGAGTCCCTCATACAGGCGCCCCAGCACGCCGCTGTGCTCGGGGTCGAGCGACGGCGGCGATCCGACGACCAGCTGGCGCAGCGCCCGAACGTACGAGAGCGAGGCCAGGGCGGCCTCCATGTCGCGCGGGTTGGTGTTGGACCAGCCACCGAAGGCAAGGTCGCCGACCTGCCGCCAGAACGGGCAGTCGCCAAATGGCTGTCCACAGCCGCAGAGACGGTTCTCGATCAGGCCCGCGTCCCACAGCGTGCGAAGCTCGCCGGCCGACGCATAACCCGGAATCTGCCCGATGACACGGTCGACCAGGGTGCTGCCGCTGCGGCCGGCACCCCCGATGAAGATGACCTTGACGGTCAATTCGAGGCCCCGGTATCGGTCACGATCGGGTCTGGGATGGGACCGTAGAACTGGACCTCGCTGCCGGGATCCTGGAGATACGGGCTGGTGCGGTATCCGCCGTTCGAGGTCACGGGACCCACGTGGACATCGCGGGCCAGCGAGCCGAAGTGGATGAGATACGGATTCCCATCGTCGCCCTTGCCGAAGGCCAGGTTGGACAGCATGACGCCGATCGTCTCGGTCGGGCCCCGGACGCCGAGCTCGATATGCGCAGCGCTCGTCCCGCTGGGGCTGTCGTTGTCGGCGAAGGTGTCGCCGATCACCGTGAATCCGCTCCCGCCCTCGATGCTGAGGCCACCCAGGTCGTTGCCCTCCCACTTGTTGCTGGTCAGGCGTGTTCGCACACAGCCCGGGACCAGCCGAATCCCGACGCCGGCATTGTTGTACGCGTGGTTGAGCGAGTACATCTGGGAGGCTCCACGGCTGAGGAAGCCGTCGCCGCCGTTCCGGAAGACGACATTTCCCTCGATCAGCATGTCCCCCGAACGCTGGTCATGGAGGATCCCGATGCCCAACCCCTCAAACACCCGATTGAACAGGACGAATCCGTCGTAGGGACGCTGCCCGGTGGTCTCGCCGGCAAAACGAATCCCGACCCCGCTCGACTGGGACACCGCGTTGAGTGACACGGTCGGGCGGGACCCCTCGATGTTCATTCCCTGCGCGCGTCTCATCCCATCGACGTGAATCAGGCTGATCAGGGGGCCATATGCCTCCGCCGTCGCATTGACCAGGAATGCGTCGTCCGGAAATCCGTCTGCGGGCACGATCTGCGAGCCGAGGGCCGCCTCGGAATAGCCGGCAGCATTGCCAACGTTCACGCCGACGAGGGCCAGGCCGTCACCCGAGATCGTAATCGGCGCCGCGAGCTCGTAGA
>DASYGU010000137.1:0-6898 GCA_035999355.1 Candidatus Limnocylindria bacterium
CCCATGTTCTCGTACGGGTCCTCGAGCTCGATGTCGCGGGCGATGGTGACGCCGTCATTGGTGATGGTCGGCGCGCCGAACTTCTTGTCGAGGACGGCGTAGCGGCCCTTGGGACCAAGCGTGACCTTGACCGCGTCGGACATCTTGTCGATGCCGCGCTTCAGGGAGCGCCGGGCTTCCTCGCTGAACTGGAGTTGCTTGGGCATGGTGGTGGGAATTCCTCCGAAGCTGAACTGGGTGGAGCGAACTGAATCGGGCTATTCGATGACGGCGAGGATGTCCTTCTGGGACAGGATCAGCAGCTCGTCCTCGTCCAGCTTGAATTCGGTGCCCGCGTACTTCTGGAACAGGATCTTCTGGCCCACGCTGAGCTCCATCGGCTCGCGGGTGCCGTCGTCGAGCGTGCGGCCCGGGCCGACAGCCAGGACCGTGCCCTCCTGGGGGCGCTCCTTGGCGGTGTCGGGCAGGACGATCCCGCTCTTGGTCATCTCCTCGCGGGGAGTGGGCTTGACGACCAGCCGATCCCCGAGGGGCTTCAGCTGGGTCTTCGTGGCAGTAGCCGTTTTGGCCATGGAAGCGGTGACCCTCCAGATGTCTGCGCAACCGATGCCGGGGGCGGCATCGACTGGGATTGCGTTTGATGCACTGCCGCTGGGATTGCCGGATGGACCGATACGATCCGTTTCCCCGTTGGGGGTTCTGGCACTCGACCAACGAGAGTGCTAAACCAAGGTATCAGGTGCGCTCGTCCACTGTCAAGGCGACCGCCCCCACGACCGTCCTTCGTTAGCGGCCCATTGACGTACCTCGCCGGGACCACGCGTCCCGGGAGTCGCGTGCCCGTCCTACGGACGTATCCGCCAAGAATGTTGGCGGTCAGGCTCAGATTGTCCACTCCACGGACCTATCGGCCACGAATGTTGGCCGGCAGGGTCCGATTGTCCACTCCACGGACGTATTGGCCAAAGAAGGGGATCCCGGAGCTCAATTCGGACTCAAACCTGGCCGATGTGTCCGTCCCGTGGACATCGCAGGACGGGTCTACCGATCGATGATCCCAAGGCGGCGATACGAGCTGCGGGCGGCCGCGCCGATCAGCTCCGGATCCTCGTTCCGGAGGCGGGCGAGGACGGCTGCGGTGCGGAGGACGGTGGTGGGCTCGTTGCGCTGGTCCTTCGCCACGCCCAGGTACGGGGAATCGGTCTCGACCAGCAGGTTCCCGATGGGCAGGGTGGCGGCCGCGTCGCGCGGACCGGTGTTCTTGGGGAAGCTGACCGTCAGCGCGAACGAGATGAGGTAGCCGGCGGTCACGAGGGCGTGGGCCATGGCCGCGTCCCCGGAGAAGGCGTGGAGGATGCCGGGCACGCCGGCGCCGTGGGACGCGTGGGCGACGAGCGCGGCGGTCACCTCCTCATGGGCCTCACGGTCGTGGACGATCGTCGGCTTGTGGACCCGGGCCGCGAGGTCCAGCTGCCGCGCGAGGGCGTCCCGCTGGATGTCCGGCGGGGAGAGGTTGCGGTAGAAGTCCAATCCGATCTCCCCCACCGCCTTCACGCCCGTATCGGCGGCCAGCGTCTCGACTGCCGTCCAGTCCGTTTCGGTGGCCGCGGCCACGTAGTGCGGGTGGATGCCCACGGCCACGTCGAGGAGGTCCGGGTGCTGGGCGCCGAGCGCGACCGCCGCCTCCGACGAGGCCCGATCCCAGCCCGGAACCAAGATCCGGAGCAGGCCGCCTGCCCGAGCCCGGTCCAGGACCGCGTCAAGGTCGTGGGCGAAGACCTCGTGCTGGAGATGGGCGTGACTGTCAACGATCCCCGGCAGGCGCTCGGGAACGACGAGACGGCTCAGGACGCGGTGGCTCCTGAGGCCGCTCCGTCCACAGGCTCGTCCTCGATCCGCGGGAACAGCGGAGTGGGCGTTCCGGTGCGTCGCTCCCCAGCCTCCGCGCCCCAGGTCAGGAGGACGTCGATGCCCGGTCCGCCGCTCCCCCGCCCGTCATAAGCGGGTGGGGTGCCGATCTGGCCCAGCAGGTTCGCCGACGCGGTCGGGCAGAACGGAGCGAGGAGATGGCCCAGGATCCGGCACGCCTCCCCCATCGTGGCAAGCACCGCACCCACGCGCTCGACCTCGCCCGCCTTGTGGAGCGCCCACGGCGCCTGCGACTCGGCGTAGCCGTTCGCGGCGCGGGTCAGGCTGGACAGTGCCGTGAGCGCCTCGTCGAAGTGAAGCTGCTCGATGGCGGCACGGTAGCCCGTCACCGCGCTCGCGGCCACGCGCTGGAGCTCGGCATCGGCATCGGTCTGGGTGAGGCCGCCCAGGTCCGGGAGCACCCCCTCCAGGTATCGGCCCGCCATCGAGACCGTCCGGTTGACGAGGTTCCCGAGGTCGTTGGCGAGGTCCGCGTTGTAGCTGCGGATCATGCCGTCCGCGCTGACGTCGCCGTCCCGGTCGAACGGGATCTCGCGCAGGACGAGGTACCGGACGCCGTCAACCCCGAATGTGGCCAGCGCTTGGTCCGGATCCAGGACGTTGCCGCGGGTCTTGGACATCTTCTCGCCGCGCATGAGCATGAAGCCGTGGGCGAAGACCTTCTTGGGCAGCGGGAGACCGGCGCTCATGAGCATCGCCGGCCAGTAGAGACAGTGGAAGCGGGTGATGTTCTTGCCGATGACGTGGACGTCGGCCGGCCACCATTTCTCGAACGCGGCCGTGTCGCCCGGGAAGCCGGCGCCGGTGACGTAGTTCGTGAGCGCATCGAACCAGACGTAGATCCGGTGTTCCTCGTCGCCCGGGAACGGGATGCCCCATCCGGTGCCGGATCGGCTCACGGAGAAGTCCTGGAGCCCGTCGGCCAGCCACCCAAGGACCTCGTTGCGGAAGTGCTCCGGCTCACAGAAGCCCGGGTTCGTCCGGTACAGCTCCTCGAGCGCGGCCTGGTACTTGCTGAGCGCGAAGAACCAGTTCTCCTCCTCCAGCCACTGGAGCTCGAGGGTCGGGTGCTCCGGGCAGCGGCCGTCCACGATCTGCTGCTCGGTCTTGAACTCGTTGTCGCCGGTGCAGTACCAGCCGGCGTACGTGCCCTTGTAGATGTCGCCGGCGGCCTGGGCCCGGCGGACCATCTCGATCGAGGCCTCACGGTGGTCGGCGTCGGTGGTCCGAATGAATCGGTCATAGCTGACGTCGAACCGATCGAACCCGGCCTGCCAGCTCGCGGCCCATTCGTCGACGAGGGGGCGAGGCTCGGTCCCGCGCTCGGCCGCCAGCCGTTCGACGTTGGCCGAGTGCTCGTCCATGCCGGTCAGGTAGCGCACGTCCTTGCCCGTAAGCCGGTGGTAACGGACCAGCGCATCGGCACCGATGGCCTCGAACAGGGAGTGGAGCGCCGGCCTCGGGGTCGGGTAGAAGATGGCGGTGGTCAGGTAGAACGTCTCGGTCACGGGATGGGCTCCACGTCCACGACCACCGCCGGGCCATGCGGGCGGGCCTTGGGCCAGTACAGCTCCTTGCGGACCTGCTCCGGGGGGAATCCGCGCTCGGTGGCGATCTCGTCCACGGCCGTGATCATCTCCGGATTGCCGCAGAGGTAGATCGTGGTGTTGTCCGCCGTCAGCCCGCGGCGATCGAGCTCGTCAGCGACGACCGTCTCGACGCGGCCGGTCAGGCCGGTCCAGTCCGGGTTGGCCTGCGGGCGGGAGACCGTGCCCGCGTACTGGAGCGGCAGGCGCTGATCGGCCTCGATCTCGGTCAGCCACTCGCGCCAGGCGAGGTCGTGGGCATGGCTCACGCCGTGGAGAAGGTGGATCTCGCGCGACTCCCCAGTGGCCAGCAGGGTCTCGATCATGCTCATGAACGGGGCGAGACCGGTGCCGGAGGCGACGAACAGGCACTGCTTGCCGTCGTCCTGGAGCAAGAACTTGCCCTTGGCTCCCTTCATGAACAGCGGGTCGCCGAGCTTGATCTCCCACAGGAGTGGCGTGAACTCACCCTCCCTCACGTGACGGATGAAGAACTCGTATTCGCTCAGGTCGGTGGATGGGGAGGAGATGGACATCGGCCGGAGGATCGTCTTCCCGTCCGGATCGTCGAGGCCGAGGGTGTTGTACTGGCCCGGCAAGAACGGGAACGGCTCCCCGTCCAGGGCGACCGCGCAGATGACGAGCCCGTCGGATACGACGTCCCATCGACTCAGCCGCGCGTTGTAGGGGTACCGCTCGCTCACGGATTCTCCGGATCATCGCGGCGCGAAGATGGGCCGCCGGGGGCGGATCGATGGCCGCGGGCGGCCAGTATATCGGCCGCTTCTGGGCCATCCGGTCCGTGAGACCAAGGTCAGGAGGGGGATGAGCCCTTTGCGACGTCGCCGATGATCGCGGCGAGCTCCTGCGGGCGCGACCACATCGGCCAGTGACTGGTGGGCAGGTCGATCCAGGTTGGATTGCGCAGCTCCGGGATGCCGGCGAGCCAGGAGTAGCCCTCGCTCACCGACTCCTTGTACTGCTCGGACGTGAACCCGGTGCAGATGAGGGTGCTGGGAATGTCGCGGCGTTTGTCGTTCGTCAGGGCGGCGGTGCCGCGAAGGACGCCGCCGGGTACCGGGACAGCCCGCTGGCGAAACATTGCCAGGTGCTCCTCGCTGAGCCCGTCCAGGTTCTCCTCCTCCGACACCGACGCCCAATCCATGGGCTTCTCGGCGTCGGTGAAGTCGGGATCCAGCGGCGGGATGCCCGGCGCGGTGTCGACATAGACCATGGCCGCAATCAGCTCCGGCACCCGGTCGCTGGCCACGTAGCCCGAGAACCCGGTCGCACTGTGCACGGCGAGCACGACCGGCGAGCCGGCAGCGCGGACTGCCTCGACGATCGCATCCACGTGGTCAGAGAGCGTGATCGAGGACCGATCGGCGTCGGCCGACTCCATCCCGGGCAGGGTCAACGCGGTGACCTCGTGGCCATCCGCCCGCAGGATGGCGGCCACCTCGTCCCATGCCCACGCGCCAAGCCAGAACCCGGGAACCAGGACAATCGGTGTGGTGCTCATGGGTCCCAACCATAACCGGGTGAGCCTATCCGGGTGTCCGCGGACGGCATACTGACCTCGCGATGGCTGGCAAGGCGGCGGGACCTCGGCTGGATCTCACGCGGGAGCAGATCCTGGCCTTCCGACGAGCCGTTGCGGCGCTCGACGAGCGGCTGCCGGCAGGGCCGGATTCCCTCCGGCGAGCGGCATGGGCGGGCCTCCAGGACAGCATGCCGCGCGCCGCCCTCCTGTCGATCCACGCCCGTGTCGAGTGGACCGAGCCGACCACCTGGGAAGACCCGTCACTCGTCCAGGTGTGGGGGCCTCGGTTCAGCACGTACGTCATCCCGCGCCCAGATCTTGCGGTCTTCACCTTGGGTCGCTATCCGGATGACACTCGGAGTCGCCGTGTCGCGGAGGAGATGGCCGACAAGATGGCCGGCGTCCTGGGCGACCAGCGAATGCCCGACCGGGAGGTCGCTGGTGCGCTTGGCGTCGGCAACGGGATCCGATATGCCGGGCCTACCGGGACGATCCTGATCCGATGGGAAGGCGCTCGGGCGCCGACCATCTGGACCGTACCTCGACCGGACGTCGACCCCGGCGACGCGCGCCGCGAGCTCGCCCGTCGCTTCCTCCACGTCTTTGGCCCGGCGACCCCCGACTCGTTTTCGCGGTGGGCCGGGATCGGGACGGCGGCCGGTCAAGCCACGTTCGACACCCTCGGCTCCGAGCTGACGCCGGTCACGACCCCGATCGGCGAGAGCTGGATCCTGACCGTCGACGAGCCGGCGATCCGCGCACCAGCTGCGCCGGCTGCGGCAGCGCGGCTTCTGCCCAGCGGCGACACCTACTTCCTGCTCCAGGGCGTCGATCGCGAGCTGCTCGTCCCCGAGGCCAATCGCCGAGCCCTTCTGTGGACCTCGCGCGTCTGGCCTGGGGCGGTGCTCGTCGCGGGTGAGGTGGTCGGGACCTGGCGTCGAGCAAATGCCAACCTGTCGATCAAGTCGTGGCGGCGCCTCACGGCCCCCGAACGTGCCGCGGTGGAGGCCGAAGCAGCGTCACTACCGTTACCCGGTCTCCGAGGGCCTATTCGCGTCCGCTGGGACACCTGAACGTCGCCTAACGTGTCGGAAGGAGGTCGAGCATGAGCGAAGAAGGCCGCCGGGAGTTCCTTGCCGCGGATGGTGTCGACGACTGGGTGGTGCTCCATGGCGGGGCCGCGGCCGTGTTCCGTGCTGAATCGCTCGGCGAAGCGGCGCGGCTGGCCGTGGCGATCGCCGATGTCGCCCGCTTTGAGGGCTCAGGGGCGCTGCTCACGATCTCGGGCACCGGCCTCACCGTGCGGCTGACCCGCGACCTGTGGGTACTCGAGGAGCGCCATGTCGAGTTGGCGCGAGCGGTCTCGGCGGTAGCCAGGCTCCACGGCGCAGTCGCGGACCGCTCGGCCGTCCAAGAGGTGCAACTGGCGATCGCGGCGAAACCCGACGCGATGGACGTCGATTTCTGGCGCGCGGTGCTCGGTTATGCCCCGATGTCCCCCGACAATGCGGTCGACCCCCTTGGGCACGGCTCCACGGTCTGGATGCAGGGGCTCGATGAGGCCAAGCCGTTGCGGCACGCGATGCACGTCGACGTGTCGGTCGCGCGCGAGCACGCCGAGACCAGGCTCGCGGCGGCGCTCGCGGCGGGCGGCCGCATCGTTGATGACTCGAGCGCCCCGGGCGCATGGATCCTCGCCGATCGCGCCGGCAACAAGGTCTGCATCGCCGCCTAGCCGGATGGGTCTGTCCCGCCGCCGGCCGGTGACGCGGCCTAGGCTCGTTGTCTGGAGGTCTACCCTTCGACGACCACCTGCAGGGAGCGATGACCATGAAGCTGA
>DASYGU010000163.1:0-2068 GCA_035999355.1 Candidatus Limnocylindria bacterium
GGCGCCGGGCAAGCTCGGCCACGGCGCCGCGATCACGGGCATCGAGGTGCTCGACCGGGAAGCGTCCGGGATCGGCGAGCGATGCCTGGAGGGCCTCCGCGCGGGCGGTGTCGGAGTCGGCGAGGACCATGGACTCGCACCATGCGTGGGGCGCGGCCAGCCGGGCGATGGACTCGCCGACCGTCCCGACTCCCACCAGCAGAATGCGCATGCGGTCCTCCCACGCGTGGATCCCTCACGCCCGCCGACTGGCGAACGCGCCGCTGTCGGCGGCGCGTCCGGAGTCTATCGGTCTGGCTTCCGCCTATTCGACCGTGAATGCGGACCGCATGCCCTCGGCGTAGTGGGCCTCGTCCTCAGTCGCATCGAAGATGTTGCACAGCAGGACGTAGCTGCCGGCCTCCAGTTCGACGGTGACCTCTTGGGTTTCGCCGACCGGGAGGTCCTCGATCTCGTCAATGACCTCCATGCCTTCGCCGCTCTCGTCCACGGTGCCGTGCTCGTCGGTCGGCAGGTCGCCGGGCTCGAGATCGGTCTGGACGATGACGAACTCATGCACGTCATCCGGGCCGTCGTTGGTCACCGAGAACGTGATCTCTCCGGCCGGTGCTGACGTCTCGGACGCGATCACCGCGAACTCCTGGAGGGTGATGTCGACGGTCGATCCGCCCCCACCTGCGTCTCCGCTCGCGCTCGGGCTGCATGCGGCCAGCAGCAGAAGACTGGCTCCAAGCACAGCGACGACGGGTCGCTTGAACGGTACGTTCATGGGTCTCTCCTCAATGAGACCCTAGTGTGCCGAGTCCTCGCCGTCTCGTCGAATGGGCCCGGTCCCGGAAGGTAGAAGGGCCGCGGCGCCGAGCAGCATCGAGAGGCCGTTGAACCAGATGACCGGCAGGGCGATCAGGCATGCGCAGGGCACCAGCCACACGCGATCGGTGCGCGCCGCCCACCACAGCAGGCCGATGGCCAGCGGCAGGCGAACAAAGAGCGGGATGGGTAGCGATGTCGCATACAGGGAGATGGGGCTCTCACCGAACACGACGCCCAGCCAGTCGGCCCACAGGTCCGGGGCGGCGATGAACGACAGGGCCGCGCCGACCACGGTCACGGATACCGCCAGGCCGAGCTCGGGCCACTGGCCGCGAAACGCGTGCCACACCATTCCCACGCCGGCGGTGACCTTGGTCAGGGCCAATCCGGCCCAGGCCATGGGATAGGTGAGCGCGAGCACCGCGCCCACCGCCAGCAGGAGGTTGATGTTGCCGGCCCAGATGTCCGCCCCGCCAAGGAAGATGAGGAGCGGCCAGAGGAATCGGTACCGCTGCGGGACACGACGAAGCATGACGACCATCGCCGTGGCCAACAGTGCGGTCCAGCCGAACAGGAAGAGCGGCCACGGCAGCTGGCCGGCCGGGCCGAGGACCTGCAGGAACGGCGGCGGATAGAGGAACGAGCCGATCTCGCCAACGGCCGCCCCGGCATAGGGATCCGCGCTGCGCAGCGCGTCGTAGTAGGCACGGCTGTCCCACGCCAGGTAATCGATGGTCAGGTTGGACGCGACGCCGGCAAACGTGAACGAGGTGGCGATCACCAGCACGAAGAGGACCGGGCCGAGGCGCGCACCCCAGCGAGCCGGAGCATTATCAGCCGCCAGCCACTGGTCGCGGGTCGCCGCGACGGTCTCCTCCATCGGACCCGATCCTACGGGACCGATGCAACCGGGGGGAAGAGCCGAACGGCCCGTGGTTGGAGGCCTCTGGCAGACTACGGCCGTGCGTGAGCGGCTGAACTGGATCGACTGGCTGAAAGTGCTGGTGGTGGTCGGCGCCTTTCTGTTCCATGCCGCGCAGCCGTTCGTCTACACGACCTGGCTCATCAACGACACCGACAAGAGCCTGCCCCTGAGCCTCGCCTCGGGCTTCGGCTACCTGTTCGGGATGCCGCTCATGTTCTTCCTGGCCGGTGCGGCGACCTGGCTAGCCGTCGAGCGGCGAGGAATCGGCGGCCACACCGGGCTCCGCCTTCGGCGGCTGCTCATCCCGCTCGTCCTGGGCCTGATCATCTT
>DASYGU010000222.1:0-6797 GCA_035999355.1 Candidatus Limnocylindria bacterium
TGCCACCGCCCGATCCGAACGCGGAACCCGAGCCTCGGCCGGAACCGGATGCATCGGACTGGGCCGGCGAATTCCCGACCGATGCCGAGCTGGCGGAGCTGGCCGAGACCGATGTCGGGCCGCCCCGGGTCGCCATCGTGGGCCGGCCGAACACCGGCAAGTCCACGCTCGTGAACAAGGTCCTCGGACAGGAGCGAATGATCGTCAGCGATGTGCCGGGGACCACCCGGGACGCGATCGACACCGAGGTTGTCGTCGACGGCGAGACGCTGGTGCTCATCGACACCGCCGGCATTCGGCGTCGCGGATCGATCGCGGCCGGCACCGAGCGATACAGCGTCCTGCGCAGCCTGAAGGCCATTGACCGCGCCGACGTCGCGGTCGTGCTGACCGATGCGACCGAGCGCTTCACCGCCCAGGACGCCCACGTGGTCGGGTACGTGCTCGACGCCGGCAAGGGGCTGGTCCTGGTCATCAACAAGTGGGACCAGATCGAGAAGGACGAGCACACCGCCGATCAGTGGCTTCGCAAGCTGCGACGTGACGCGCCCTATCTCGAGTGGGCGGACATCGTGTTCGCCTCGGCCATGACCGGCCAGCGCGTGGAGCGGATCCTCCGCGAGGCGCGCCGAGTCGCCGAAGAGCGCTATCGCCGTGTGGCCACCGCTGAGGTCAACCGGGTGGTCGGTGACGCGGTGGCGGCTCATCCACCGCCTACCGCCCGCGGTCGCCGTGCGCGGGTCCTGTACGCGACCCAGGTCGCGGTGGCGCCGCCCACGTTCATCATCTTCGTGAACGACCCGGAACTGTTCCACTTCTCCTACCGCCGCTACATCGAGAACCGCCTGCGGGAAGCGTTCGGCTTCGCGGGGACACCGATCCGCCTTCGCTTCCGTGCTCGCACCTCGGAGCGGCCGCGCGGACGGCGCTCGAAGGCTTCGGCCCGCTAGCGGCCGGGATATCCTCGGCCGCGTGACGGAGCGGATCGCGGTCCTCGGCGCCGGGGCGTGGGGGACGACCCTGGCCCGCATGCTGGCCGCATCGGAGCATCCGGTCACGCTCTGGGCGCACCGTCCGGAGGCCGCGGCGGAGATGGTCCGGGACGGGCAGAACCGGCGGTACCTGGCCGACTACCCGTTCCCGGCCGGCTTGCTGGTCACCGGTGACGTGTCCGAGCTCCGAGCGCCGCACCGGCTGTACATCCTGGCCGTGCCTTCGGCCCACGCCCGGGGGATCCTGCGTCGAGTCGGCGCCGATCTCGCCCACGAGACCCCGTTCCTGTCGGTCGTGAAGGGCATCGAGGCTCGCACCCAGGCTCGGATGAGCGAGGTCATCGCCGAGGAGTTGCCCGGGCGCGCAATCGCCGTGCTGTCCGGCCCGAACCTGGCCGACGAGGTGGCGTCCGGGCTGCCGGCGGGCACGGTGGTGGCCTCCGTCGACCCGGCGCTGGCGGCCGATGTTGCCGAGCTGCTCGGATCGGATCAGTTCCGGGTGTACACCAACCCCGACGTGACCGGCGTCGAGCTGGCCGGGGCGCTGAAGAACGTCATCGCGCTGGCCGCCGGATTGGCCGATGGGCTCCGGATGGGGGACAGCGGCAAGGCGGCGATCGTGACCCGCGGCCTGGCCGAGATCACACGCCTGGGCGTGGCCGCCGGGGCGGATGCTCGCACGTTTGCCGGGCTGGCCGGCATCGGCGACCTGATCGCGACCTGCATGAGCCAGCTGTCGCGCAACCATCGGGCTGGCGAGCTGCTGGCCACGAACATGAGCTGGGCCGATGTCGCGACCCAGTTGGGCGGTGTGGCGGAAGGCGAATCAACGGTCACTGGCGCGCTCGCGCTCGCCCAGCGCCACGGGGTGGAGATGCCCATCGCCGAGCAGGTCGACGCGGTGATCCACCGCGGGCGCGCGCCACTGGAGGCGCTGGCCACGCTCATGGCCCGGGTCCAGAAGGACGAGCTCAGCGGCCGAGAAACCTAGGCGGCGCGGTGGTCCGACACGGTCACGTGATATGGGACGTCAATGACCACCGTGTTCGGCCGCCGGAAGAGGCGAAGCTTCAGGCGGAGGGCGGTCTGGTTGTGGAGCGGGTATTCCCAGATATGGCGGGGGACGAACTCGGCCAGCACGACAGTAGTCGGCCGGGACGGGTCCATCGTCTCGGTGGCGTCGAGGTAGGCGAGCAGCGGCGCCATAAGGGCGCGGTACGGCGACTCGAGGATGACCAGCTTCACCGGTCCGCCCCAGGCCTCCCACCGGGCGCGCATGTCCGCCACTTCATCGCCATCGGTCGCGACGTGGACGGCGGTGACGTCGCTCGAGATCGCGCGGGCATAGGCCAGGGCGGCCAGGGCCGCCCGATCGAATCGGCTGACGGGGACCACGACCCGCGGCTCTCGCTCGGGCAGCGCCTCGGGCGGCCCGAGGACCTCGAGGCTGCGCTCGGTGCTTCGGTAGTGGCCGTGGATGGCGGCCATGAGGCCCATGAGCAGCGGGATCAGGAGCAGGACCATCCACGCCCCGAGCGCGAACTTGGCCACGCCCACCACGATGGCCACCACCCCCGTGGCCACCGCGCCGGCGCCGTTCAAGGACGCCCGCCATCGCCAGCCAGGCTGCTCGCCGCGCAGCAACCACCAGTGCCGGACCATCCCCGACTGACTGAGCGTGAAGGCGACGAAGACCCC
Source organism: Candidatus Limnocylindria bacterium (assembly GCA_035999355.1). GTDB lineage: Bacteria > Chloroflexota > Limnocylindria > QHBO01 > QHBO01 > DASTEQ01. Next base: position 2,691 of record DASYGU010000222.1, read on the forward strand.
GACCGTGTACAGCGGGATGAGGTTCGTGACGCTCCCCTCGAACACCACGATCAGGATGCCCGCCAGCACGCCGAGGGCCATGATTCCGACGCTGAAGGCCAGCCGATCGCCGCGGAACTGGAACTGGCGGGGCATGAAGCCGTCGCGGCTGAGAATGCTGGCCAACCGCGGGAAGTCGGCGAACGCGGTGTTCGCGGCGAGGACCAGGAGGAGGGCGGTCGACAGCTGGACGAGATAGTGGAACGGCGAGCCGGCGCCCACGATCGTCCGGGTGATCTGGCTGATCACCGTCTCCTGCTCGGTCGGGTCCGGAACGATCCCGATCTGGCTGGCCAGGTAGCTGATCCCCACGAAGATCGTGCCGAAGAAGACACCCATCAGAATCAAGACCCGGCCGGCATGCCGGGCCTCGGGCCGCTTGAAGGCAGGAACCCCGTTCGAGACCGCCTCGGTCCCGGTCAGGGCGACCGAACCTGAGGCAAACGCACGCAGGATGAGGAGGATGCCCAGTGCCTGGGAACCTTCGGCATCGAGCCACGGCGGCGGTGGGCTGTACGGCGCCATGGTCCCGGTCGCCAGCTGGTACAGGCCGAGGGCCAGGAGCACGTAGATCGCGACCAGGTAGATGTAGGTCGGGATCGCGAACACGGTCGCGCTGTCCCGGATGCCCCGCAGGTTGCCGATCCACAGCACGCCGATGAACCCGAGACCGACAAGGACCCGATAGTCGTACATGCCCGGGAAGATGGAGGTCAGCGCCGCCACGCCGGCGGCGATCGAGACGGCAACGGTCAGGACGTAGTCGGTCAGCAGTGCCGCGGCCGCGGTGAGGCCGGCGCCACGACCCAGGTTGGCACTGGCCACGATGTACGATCCGCCGCCGTTGGGATAGGCGCGGATGGTCTGCTGGTAGCTCACCACCACCACGGCCAGGACCACGACGATCGCGATCGTGAGGGGCATGGTCAGGACCAGCGCGCCCACGCCGGCCAGCACGACGACGCGCATGATCTCCTCGGTGGCGTAGGCCGAGGACGAGATGTTGTCCGAGGCGAAGACCGCCAGACCCTTCACCGCGCCGATCCGCTCGTGGAGCTCGCGATCGGTCGCAATCCGGCTGCCGATGGCCAGCCGGCGCACGGACTCGATCCCGCGGCCGAGGATCCCGCGCGGGGCGAGGACCTCTTCCGAGGCGATCAGGTGCCCCGGCGCCTCCCGATGAAACGAGCTGGCGAACGGCTCGATCACGCGGACGTACTGGTCGCCGGCCAGGCGGCCCCGGGTCGATTGGAGGCGGCGCAGCTCGTGCGCCGCGTCGTGTGAGGCGTCTGCCTCCGCGGTATCGGTCATCGAATGGGCTCCACCGCGATGTCACAGCCGGTGCCGTCGCCGTGTCGGACGGCACGCGCGGTGAGGCCCGCATCGGCGGCCAGGACTTGTGCGCGCGGCAGGAGACGCTCAGCCCCGCGGAGCCCGACGAGGATCACGCGACGCGCGGTGCCCGAGGTGATCAGGTCGATCGCGGATCGGACCTGGGCCAGCTCGAGGTCGGCCGCCGGGTGATCGGACGTGACGGGGGACGCGGCTGGGAGGGCGGATGCCATGAACTCACGATCGCAGACGCTCCAAGAGAGAACGACGGCCGCGCCAGGCCCGTTCGCTCAAGGAGCGCTCAAGTCGGTGGCGGAATCCGCACCCGATAGCCGACTCCCGGCTCGGCGACCAGCAGGTCGGCCAGCTCACCGCCGGGATCCGCCGCGGCCAGCTTTTTCCGAATCTGGCTCACGTACACGTGGATGTAGTGATCCTCGCCGCTGTACGCGGTCCCCCAGACCGCGCGCAGGAGCCGGCCCCGGGTGACCAGTCGCCCGGGATGGGCCGCGAGCTCCGCCAGGATCTGGAACTCGCGCGGCACGAGGGTGACCGGTTGCCCTGCGACGCGGACCTCGTGCGCCGCCGGATCCACCTCGAGCGTCCCGTTGCGCAGAGTGCCGGCAGGATCACCCTCGGGTCCGGCGCTCCGTCGGAGCAGGGCCCGGATCCGCGCCTGGAGCTCGACCATGCTGAATGGCTTGGTCACGTAGTCGTCGGCGCCGGCCTCGAGGGCGGCCACCTTGGTCGCCTCCTCGCCGCGGGCGGAGAGGACGAGGACCGGCACGCTGCTGTCCCGCCGGATGCGCTCGACAACGACGATTCCGTCGCGATCGGGCAATCCCAGGTCCAGGAGCACGAGGTCGGGCCTCCGTGCGTCCCAGGCACGCGTCGCCGCGGCGGCGGTCGCGGCCTCCACGATCCGGTATCGATGAGCGCGCAGGTTGCGGGCGACCTCGGCGCGGGTCCCTGCGTCGTCCTCGACGAGCAGGATCGTCGGCCCGGTCCGTGGCTCCTCGGTCATGAGTCCGATCCACCGCCCGGTGGCGCCGGGGCGACGGGGAGCGAGACGTCGACCGCGAGGCCGCCCAGCTCGCTGGGGTGAGCCTCGGCGTGGCCGCCCATCGCCTCGGTCAGGCCGCGGACGACCGCGAGGCCGGTTCCCGTGCCCGTGCGGCTGCCTGCCTCGGGCGATCCGGATCGGTAGAACTTCTCGAAGAGGTGGGGGAGCGCATCCGGCGCGACCCCGGGTCCGCTGTCCTCGACCCGGATCTGGACCATGCCGTCCACCATCCGAGCTCCTATCCGGACCTGGCCACCCGATGGCACGAACGATGCCGCATTGTCCAGGAGGTTGGCCATGACCTGGCCCAGGAACACGGGGTCGGCGTACACTGGCGGAAGGCCTTCCGCCCAGTCATAGGTCAGCTCGAGATCGGCCAGTCGCGGCCGATATCGATCCACCGTCTCGCGAGCCGATTCCTCGACCGCCAGCGCTTCGCGATCGGCCCGCAGGGCACCGCCTTCGATCCGGCCCATGTCGAGGAGGTTGGTCACCATTCGGTTGAGGTGCTCCGCCTCCCGATCGATGGCTTCCGCGCTCGCTCGCCGGTCCGCCTCGGGCACGGCCTCCGGGCCTTCGAGAATGGTGCCCGCCGCGGCCCGGATGGTGGCCAGCGGCGTGCGGAGGTCATGGGATACCGATTCGAGGAGGGCCGTCTTCACCGCGTCGGAGCGTCGTGCCACCTCGGCGATGCGCGCCTCGGCCGCCAGCCGGTCCTGTTCGATCGCCTGACCGATCTGGTCGGCCGCCGCGGCCAGCAGTCGGGTCGCACTCCGGCCCGGTTCCCCAACAGATCGAGGCCGGGTCGCCCAGATCGAGCCCAGGCTCTCGTCCGCGGCCTCGATCGCGACCCGGTAGACCCGCATGTCGGGGTCGATCGTCCGGCCCGCGGTCGGCGGATTGACCTGGACCCAGCGAGCCGGGGTGTCCCCGGGCATCCGGCGCAGGATCACGTGCTCCACCGAGGCGTCCACTCCCTGGGTCCCGTCCCCGGTGTCGGCGGCCACCCGTTCGCCGCCACTCGGTCGGGCGATCCCGATCCAGACCCGGGTCATGGCCGCTTCGGCGTGCACGGTGGCCCCGAGCTCGCCGAGCACCGCGGCGGTGTCGGTTCGCGTGGCCAGGGTCCGGCTGATCCGGAACAGCGCTCTCGCCTCGTGCTCACGCTCGATGGCCACCTGGGCTCGACTCCGCTGGGCCGCGGCCAGCTGTCCGACCGCGATGCCGAGGACGAGCAGCAGGATCAGATTGAGAAGCTCACCCGGGTCGGAGACGGCGAGGGTGAAGTTCGGATCGACAAACAGGAAGTTGTAGAGGAGGAATGCGCCCACGGCGGTCGCGATCGCCGCGAAGACTCCGAAATAAACCGCGCTGGCCAGGACCGCGAGGAGGTACGTGGACGAGGCGTCCGGGACGCCGACCCAGCGCTCGAGGACCGCAATCAGGGCGGTGGTGGCCGCCAGCAGGGCTGCGACGGCGATCGCCGCCTTCATCGGTCCCACGAGGCGCGATCCGCGAGCGGTCACCGGTCAATGGTAGGCCTCGCACCGGCGATCAGCGGCCGCCGCGGCGGTATGGTGGCCGTTGGCCCCCGTGGCATACTGGCCCGACTCGCGCGGGGCGTAGCGCAGCTTGGTAGCGCACCTGAATGGGGTTCAGGAGGTCGCTGGTTC
>DASYGU010000270.1:0-3137 GCA_035999355.1 Candidatus Limnocylindria bacterium
CCAGGAGCTGTTCTACGGGCCGTACTTCTGCCAGGTCCAGGATCCGCAGTACTTCAGCTACACCGAGCACATTCCTGACGGTCCGACCACGAAACGGATGCAGGAGCTGGCGAAAGAGACCGGGATGGTCCTCATCGTGCCGATGTACGAGGAAGACGACCAGACGACCGGCATCTACTACAACACGGCGGCCGTCATCGACGCCGACGGGAGCTACCTGGGCAAGTACCGCAAGACGCACATCCCCCACGTGAAAGGGTTCTGGGAGAAGTACTACTTCCGCCCGGGGAACATGGGATACCCGGTCTTTGATACCGCGGTTGGCAAGGTCGGCGTGTACATCTGCTACGACCGCCACTTCCCCGAAGGCGCACGGGCACTGGGCCTGAATGGCGCCGAGATCGTCTTCATCCCGTCAGCCACGTCGCGCGGTCTGTCCGAGTACCTCTGGCGCGTGGAGCAGGTCTCGCACGCCCTCGCGAACGGCTATTTCGTGGGCACGATCAACCGGGTCGGTATCGAGCCGCTCGGCGACGACGACTTCTACGGCCAGTCCTACTTCGTCGACCCGCGCGGGCAGTTCATCGGCGACGTGGGTGATGCGCACGACGAGGAGCTGATCGTGCGCGACCTCGACCTCGACAAGATCGAGGAGGTGCGCCAGACCTGGCAGTTCTTCCGGGATCGCCGACCGGACGCCTACGACGACCTCGTCCGGCCGTAGGTCCGGCGCGGCAGCCTGACCGATGGACTTCGGGTTCACCCTCAAGCTCGAGAACGAGACCGGCCGAACGCTCGACCTGGCGCGCCGCGCCGAGGCGGCCGGGTTCGCCTATGGCTGGGTGTTCGACAGCCATGTCCTGTGGCGCGATCCGTATCCCGCGCTGACGCTGATGGCGGGGGTCACCGAGCGGATGCGACTCGGCACCTGCGTCACGAATCCGGCAACCCGCGAACCGTCGGTGACGGCGTCCACCCTGGCCGAGCTGAACGAGATCAGCAGCGGCCGGATGGACCTGGGCATCGGTCGGGGCGACAGCGCCAGGCGGGTCCTGGGCAAGCCGCCGACCACGATGAAGACGCTCGAGGAGGCCATCTCCGTCATCCGTGACCTGGTCGAGGGGCGGCCGGTGACCTACGAGGGCACCGAGCTGCAGCTGACCTGGACCGGCAAGTGGCGGCTACCCGTGTGGGTCGCCGGCTACGGACCGATGGCGCTGGCCATGACCGGCCGTGTCGCCGATGGGCTCATCCTCCAGCTCGCGGACCCTGACCTCATTCGCTGGTTCGTGGCCCAGCTCCGCGAAGCCGAGGCCGCCGCCGGGCGGACCCCGGGCGAGATCAAGGTCCAGGCCGCTGCCCCCGCGCACGTGGGCTCGCGTGACGTGGGCCAGGACCGCACCCGCTGGTTTCCGGCCCTCGTCAGCAACCACGTCGTCGACCTCGTGAACAAGTACCCGCGCGAGCAGCTGCCCGAGGCGCTGACCGGCTACATCACCGACCGCGAGGGGTACGACTACCACCACCACGCGGAGGTGGGCTCGACCAATGCCGCGTTCGTGGGCGACGAGGTGACCGACCGCTTCTGCATCCTCGGCGAGCCGGCGGAGCACGTGGCCAAGCTCCTCGCGCTCGCCGATGCCGGCGTGGACCAGTTCAACCTGTACCTCATGAATGGCGACGAGGAAGAGCAGCTGGACCGATACGGCCGCGAGGTCGTGCCCGCTCTTCGCGCGGTCGCCTCCAACCGCCAGGGAGCCTCGACATGAAAGTCTCGTTCGTGGCCGGCTACGGACCGATCACTCCCGATTCGGCCGCCAGCCTGAAGTTCTGGCGTGACGACCTCGGACTGCCCATGACTGAGATCGCGCCCGATTACTGGGGGACCGATGACGTCCCCGGCGTGAACGCGTTCGCCGCGTGGCCGCTCGGCGAGGCTGCCGAGTCCTGCTTCGGCTCGAAGACCTGGCCGGAGCACATCACCGCGCCGCAGGCCTGGCTCGAGCTGGACGTCGAGACGCCCGAGGCGGTGAGCGTGGCTGCCGCCGATCTGGAAGCGGCGGGCAACGAGCTCCTGAAGCCGCCCACCACCGAGCCGTGGGGCCAGACGGTCGCCCGTCTCCTCAGCCCGGAGGGCCTGCTCGTGGGCATCACGTACACGCCCTGGATGCACCCCCACGAGCACGGTGACCACGACGGTCACGATCATGGCGAGCATGACCACGACCCCGGCGAGCATGACCACGACCACGAGGGCCACGACCACGGCGAGCATGCCAACCACTGATCAGCGTCAGTGAGCTGGACCGACGACCGGCTGCTGATCCTAGGCCCGGAGGAGGGCGACGCCCACCCGGGCGATGTCATCCAGAAGGTGGAGGCCGCGCAGACGGGCGGCCACTGGGGCGTTGCGGTGGTCTCCGGCGTTCCGGGCGAGGGCGGACAGACGCACATCCATGTCGGCGAGGCAGAGGCCTTCTTCATCATCGAGGGCGAGGTCGAATTCCTCGGAGCCGAAAGCCGGACGCCGTTGACCGTCGGCGCCTTCGTCCTCGTCCCGCCCGACACCGAGCACGGAATCCGGATCACGGGTACCGGGCCGGCCCGTTGGCTCGCGATCTGGCCGGCGGCCCTGGACGGGATGTTCTCGGAGATCGGATCCATCGAAGACGTGAACCAGGAAGCCTACGACCAGGTTCGTCTGCGCCACGGCGTGCGCGCCGGCCGCGACCGGAGGGCCGAATTCGAGGGTCCGCTCAGCGATTGACATATATCGTGTCACGATATATCGTGATGCGACATACGTTCCGCATAACCGAGAGGGTCAGCCGTGGCCAGGAAGCCATCTACCGACGAGCTCAGCCCATTCGCGACGCCCGCGCTCGTCGTCCTCGCCGTCCTCGCCGATGGGCCGAAGCACGGCTACGCGATCATGCAGGAGTCGGAGCGCCTCAGCGGCCAGGCCATGGGGCCGGGCACGCTCTACGCCGCTCTCGCTCGGCTTGAGCGTCGCGGGCTCATCGAGGCCGTCGCGTCGGATGACCGTCGCCGCCCGTATCGGCTGACGGGCCTCGGGGCAACGACACTCCAGGCCCACCTCGACCAGCTGCAGTCGTTTGCCCATCGGGCCCTCGGAC
>DASYGU010000017.1:0-3195 GCA_035999355.1 Candidatus Limnocylindria bacterium
CCTGACCGCGGCTCCCGGGTGGAGCAGAAGATCCTCCACCTCCTGGCCAACGTCACGGCCGACGGTATCCAGCCCCTGGCCGAGGTCGTGGCCGCCAACCTCCCGCAGTTCCGGCGCGGGATGACCGTAGGCATCGTGACCGGCGCCACGACCCGCGACTGGGTGCGGCCGCTCGCCAGCCTCGGACGACGGGGGGTGGGCGCGATCGTGGTCCTCCTCGACCTTGACTCGTTCGCGACCGCTGCTCGTGACGAGCCCGGGAGTCGGGCGGGGGAGATCAGTGCCGTGCGCCACGCGCTGAACGAGTACGGCATCGCCAACGTGCTCATGCACGCCGGAGACGCGCCCGAGCGGGTGCTCGTGACCAAGGAGCGGGTCCGTGCTTGACGAGCCGATCGAGGAACGCCGCCAGATCCCCGGACCACGCGAAGGCTGGATGAGCGTCGTCCTGCTCGGCGTCATGCTGCTCAGCCTGTGCTGGGCGATCCAGGCCGCCGGTTGGCTCGAGCAGCTGGAGTTCCTGGTGCCGGTCGCCCTGTTCGGGCTGGTGGCCGGCCTCGCGTTCGGAACGAGCCGGCTTTCGATCGCGATCGCGATCCCGATCTCGGCCGCGTTCGGAGCCGGGATCATCCTGTGGTCGGTCGGCGGCGAGTTCCATCCCGAGCTGAGCCAGCTGTCACGGCTGGACCAGCTCCGGGCCGCGGGCATCGATGCCGCGCTCACGGCGTACCGATACGGCGCCATTCAGCAGGGGATCGTGCTCGCGGTCGTGATGGGGATCCTGATGTGGGTGACCGCCTATACCGCCGCGTTCGCGGTCTACCGCCGGCACCAGGTGCTCGACGCGATCCTCATGGTCGGGGCATTCCTGGTCATCAACCTGGTGGCCACCGTCCGCGACCTGTTCGGCTACCTCGTGTTGTTCGCCCTCGCGGCCCTGCTCCTGTGGCTCCGCGCGGCCCTCGTCGAGCGGCGCTCGAGCTGGCAGCTGCGCCGGGTGAGCGAGAACCTCGACGTGCCGGCTTCGATCATGCGCAGCGGCGTGCTGTTCACCGCGGTCGCCATCGGCCTGGCGTGGCTCCTTACCTCGGTCGCGGTCGCCGCCCCGCTCACCTCGGCGGTCAAGAGCCTGGACCAGCTGTGGCTCGACTTCGCCGCCGAGGCCAGTGGCTTTTTCCAGGGCCTGAACAGCGCGAACGCGCGTCCCGTGTCATCCGGATTCGGGCCGAGCATGACCGTCGGTCCGTCGTGGAGCGTCAGCGACGACCCGGTCCTCACCCTGATCGGCGCCGAGCGGCCGTACTATCTGGCAGCCGTGACCTACGACCACTACACCGGCCGCGGCTGGTCGTGGACTGATGCCCATCAGCGCTCGGTGGACGCCGAGGCGGACGTCTTCCCGGCCTGGACGCCGGACCGTCCGCTCATCGAGGAGGGTTTCCAACCGGTGACGGTCACGGTCCAGCTCCTCAGCCCGCAGGGCCGCGATCTGTATGCCCCGGGCTTCCCGGTCCGCTTCTTTGCGCCAACCGTGGTCACCGAGCCGGGCACCGGCCCGATCTTTGGCGGAATCGAGGCGGCGGGCTCGCTCGAGACCGGCCAGATGTACGACGTCACCGCGATCGTGTCCTCCGACGTGACCGAGGCGCAGCTGGCTTCGGCGCCCACCGACTACGAGCCCGAAGTGACCGCGCTGTACCTCGACACGACCGGCATCACCGACCGGACCCGCGAGATGGCAACCACCGTCGTGTCGGACGTTCCAGCAGACCCGTACCACCAGGCCAAGGCCCTGGCCACGTTCCTTCGGAGCGATGCCTTCGAGTACGACACCTCGGTCATCCTGCCCCAGGACGCCTCGCAGGACATGGTCGACTACTTCCTCTGGGAGTCGCGGCGAGGGTTCTGCACGTACTACGCCTCGGCGATGGTGATGATGGCCCGCAGCCTGGGGATTCCGGCCCGACTGACCGTGGGCTACGGGCCGGGCTCGGGAGTCGAGGATGGGTCATTCCTCGTCACCCAGAAGGACGCCCACGCCTGGGCCGAGATCTACTTCCCGGGCTACGGCTGGCAGATCTTCGAGTCGACCCGCTCGATCAACCCGCGGTTCTCGCGGGCCAGCGGTGACCCCAACGCGGTCATCCCGGTCCCCGACAGGAGCGGCGTGGACTTCCAAGGCCCCTTCCCGCCGGGCTACGACTCGCCGACCAAGCTCCAGGGACAGGGCCCGACTGCCAGCTTCGCGCCGATCCCCGGTGGCTTCCAGGCCGGCGAGGAATCGCCGGCCGAGGAGGCGCGGGCCACGAATGGCTGGGTCTTCCTCGTGCTGATCGGCCTGGCCGCCGGGTTCGGCGTATTCCGCTGGTTCTCGGCGCGCCGTCGATTCCGGTTCATGTCACCTGGTGACCGCGGCTGGGCCCGGCTCAACCTCGCCGCCCGACGGGCGGGCATCGGCCGGCAGCCGTCGGAGACGTTCTACGAGTACGCCGGTTGGCTCGAGGCCGAGCTTCCGTCCCGCGCGGAGGAGATCCGGACCATTGCCGATGGCAAGGTATGGTCGACCTATTCAGGGCGGTCGATGAGCGAGCGGGCGATCGAGGCCATCGAGCGGGCCTGGGATCGGCTCCGATTCCCGCTGACCAGCCTGGCCATCCGTCGCCGGCTGGCCACCTTCTTCGGGCGGCCGGTCTAGTTCAGGCCGCGACCACGGCCCGGGCCGCGGATTCGTACGCCGCCCGACCGGCTTCCCTGGCGGCGACGCCGTCAGCGCTCCGGCCCAGCTCGGTGAGGGCTTCCGCCGTGGTGGCCAGCGCGGCATCGATCTCGTCCCAGGTCACGTCGCCCATGTGGCCGAAGCGGAGGATCTGACCGGCCCACTTGCCCTGGCCGCCGGCCACGATCAGACCGCGCGCCCGGAGGGCGTCATCGAAGGCGACCCATTCCAGGCCATCGGGCAGCCAGGCGGCGGTGACGGTTGCCGACCGGGTCTCCGGCGTCGCCACCAGCCGGAAGCCGAGCGCCTCCAGCCCGGCCGAGGCTCCGGCGGCGATGGCCGCATGCCGTGCCCAGGTCCGAGCGGGTCCCTCGTCCACCAGCGCGGCCACGCCCAGGCGGAGTCCGTACAGGACGCTGACGGCGGGAGTCCACGGCGTCTGGCCCTTGGCCGCCAGCGCACGCGCCTCGGCGAAGTCC
>DASYGU010000098.1:0-4191 GCA_035999355.1 Candidatus Limnocylindria bacterium
GTGCTGGGCACCATCCGCCTCCAGCGCACGAACCGAGGCATCGTGGCCTCCGGCCGAGCCCGGACCCTGGCCCGCTGGACCTGCATCCGCTGTCTCGACGAGTTCGACGAGCCGGTGGAGGTGGAGATCAATGAGGAGTTCCTGCCCACCATGGACCCGACGACCGGCGCGGTCGTGGTGGTGGACGCCGCGGACGTGCAGGTGGCACGGGTCGATGCCCACCACGAGATCGACCTGGCCGGGGTCGTGAACGACGAGCTCACCCTGGCGGAGCCGATGCACCCGCTGTGCCGTCCCGACTGCGGCGGCCTGTGCCCGATCTGCGGCCTTCGTCGCGACGACGGCGTCCATGACCATCCCGACACCGAGATCGATCCGCGGCTGGCCGGGCTGGCCGACTGGAAACCGCCCGCCGAGTGACGCATGTGGTCCACGCCCCGGACCACCGCTATACTGCGGCCTCCTCATCCCGATTCTGCACAGGAGAGCCGCGTGGGCGTTCCCAAGCGCAAGGTCTCGAAATCCCGGAAGGGCGAACGTCGCGCCCATCTCGCGTTGCGAGCGCCGACCCTGGTCGAGTGCGACCACTGCCACGAGCTGAAGCGCGCACATACCGTGTGCCCGACCTGCGGCTGGCATAACGGCCGCGAGGTGGTGCCGCCGCCGGCGCCCACCCCGACCGAGTCCGGCCGCTGACGGTCGGCCCGATGCGCATCGCGGTCGACGCGATGGGCGGAGATCTCGCTCCGCGTGAGATCGTCCGGGGGGCAATCAACTACGCCGCCACCCACGCCGACGAGGTCATCCTCGTGGGTGACGTGCCGCGCATCGAGCGCGAGATCGATGAGTACGGCCGCGGCCGTCCGGCGAGCGTGTCCTTCGTCGATGCGCCCGAAGTCGTCGAGATGGGGGAGGCACCGGCCGCCGGCGTTCGACGGAAGCGCTCCTCGATCCGGGTCGCGACCGATCTCGTCCGCGACGGCGCGGCCGATGCGGTGGTCAGCGCCGGCTCGACCGGCGCCAGCATGGCCGCCGCCGTCTTCCGCCTCGGGCGGGTCGAGGGGATCGATCGACCGGCCCTGCCCGCCTACTTCCTGACGCCCTCCGGCCCCCTCGTCCTCCTCGACGTGGGCGCCAACGTCGACTCGGATGCGCAGAACCTCGTCCAGTTCGCCGCGATGGGCTCGCTGTATGCCGAACGCGTGCTCCACGTGACCAACCCGCGGGTCGCGCTGCTGAACATCGGCGAGGAGCCGGAGAAGGGCGATGCGCTGACTCGGGAGGCCTACGGCCGGTTCCAGGGATCGGACCTGAACTTCGTGGGCAACGTCGAGCCGCACGAACTGGCCAGCCATCCGGCGGATGTGGTCGTGTGCGACGGGTTCGTGGGCAACGTCGTCCTCAAGCTCACCGAGGGGCTGACCTCGTACATCTTCCGCTCCATCCGTGAGGACCTCTTGCGCGGCCCGGTCGCGCCCATCGCGGTCCTCGCGCTTCGCCCGGGCATCGACCGGCTCCGTCACCGGTTCGACTACGAGCAGTTCGGCGGCGCCCCACTCCTCGGCGTCCGTGGGGTGAGCATCGTGACCCACGGTCGGGCCAAGGCACGGATGGTGGAGAACGCGATCCGCGTCGGGTCCGAGGCGGCGGCGGCCGACATCCCGGCCGTCATCGCGGACTGGAGCCGACGGCACCCGGCGCTGTACGCCGGATCGCCGTCCGCCAACGGTGCCGAGAACTCGGCGCCGGCGCCGGACGAGCCGGCCGCCGTTCCCATCGAACCGGCCCCCTAGGTGGCCGCACGCGAGCGGCCCCCGAGACGGGCCCGCAAGCTGGCGATGGTGGCCCTGTTCGAAGCCGAATTCCCGCCTCAGCAGGCGGACGCCGCCCTGACCCGGCTCGCGGCCGAGTGGGGCGCCGAGCCGGAGGTGGTGGCCCACGCGCGGGAGATCGTGGCCGGCGTGCGCCGTCACCAGGCCGCGCTCGACGCCGAGATCGCGACCCGGGCGCCGAAGATCCCGGTCTCCGAACTCGGCCGAATCGAACGGACGATCCTCAGGAGTGCCCTATTTGAGGTGCTATACTCCGCCGCGATTCCGAGCGCCGGGACGATCCGCGACGCGGTCTCTCTCGCTCGAACCTACGCTGGGGAATCGGCCGCCCGACTCATCGGTGGCGTGCTCCGAGGCGTGGCCAGACCCGAATCTGAGGGAGACCAAGGGTGACCGACGGCACCACGTTCGAGCGGCTCAAGAAGATCATCGTCGAGCAGCTCGGGGTCGAACCCGATGACGTCACGCCGGAGGCGGCATTTGTCGAGGACCTGAACGCCGACTCGCTCGACCTCGTGGAGCTCATCATGAGCCTCGAGGAAGAGTTCGGCATGGAGATCTCGGACGAGGATGCCGAGAAGATCCAGAAGGTCTCCGACGCCGTCGAGTACATCGAGGAACGCCAGCAGTAGGTTCCCCGTGAGCTCACCCACCATTTCCGACCTGGGTGAGCGACTCGGCCTCGTCTTTCACGATACCGACGCCATCGGCCAGGCATTCGTCCATGCCTCGTATGCCAACGAGAACCCCGACCTCGTCGCCGGCAACAACGAGCGCCTCGAGTTCCTCGGCGACGCCGTTCTGGGCGTGATCGTCAGCCACTTCCTGTACGAGCGGTTTCCCGAAGCCGATGAGGGCGGCCTCACCGCGTTCCGGGCCTCGATCGTCAATCGGTCTTCCCTGGCGACGCTCGCCGCGGAGATCGAGCTCGACCGCCACCTGCTGATGGGCCGAGGAGAGCTCGAGAGCGGCGGCGCCCGACGGCCATCGCTCCTGGCCGGGGTGTTCGAAGCGCTGGTGGGAGCGGTGTACCTCGACCTCGGGTTCGACGCGACCCGCGCGGCGTTCGAGCCGCTCCTGCTCACCCGCCTGCCGGACGCCGATCAGGTAGACGCACCGAAGTCGGCCAAGAGCCGGCTCCAGGAGTGGAGCCAGCAGCACGGCGGCCCACGTCCGATCTACGAGCTGGTCGCGTCCGAGGGCCCGGCCCATGCCCAGCGGTTCACGGTCAACGTTGCCGTCGGGACCGACCTCCTGGCATCGGGATCGGGGAGCAGCCGCCAGCGGGCGGAGGAGCGCGCGGCGCAGGCTGCGCTCGACCATCTCGCCCAGGTGAACGCGTGAGCCGCCTGAAGGAGCTCAAGCTCCACGGCTTCAAGAGCTTTGCCGAGCCCACCCGGTTCGTCTTCCAGCCCGGGGTGACCGCGGTGATCGGTCCCAACGGCAGCGGCAAGAGCAACATGGCGGACGCCATCCGCTGGGTGCTGGGCGAGCAGTCGAACCGATCCCTCCGCACCCGGCGCTCGGACGACGTGATCTTCGCCGGCTCGGAGAGCCGCAAGCCGATCGGCATGGCCGAGGTGACGCTCACCTTCGACAACCACGACGGGTGGCTCCCGATTGACTTCGAGGAGGTCACGATCGCCCGGCGGGCGTATCGGTCCGGCGACCCGGAGTACCTCATCAACGGCACACGAGCCCGGCTTCGTGACGTGGTGGAGCTGCTTGCCGGCGGACGGCTGGGCGCGAACGAGCTCGTGGTCGTTGGCCAGGGCACCGTCGATGCGGCGCTGTCCCTCCGGCCCGAGGAGCGACGCCAGCTGTTCGAGGAAGCGGCCGGGGTGAAGGGACTCCAGGTTCGGCGCAACGAGGCCCAGGCGCGGCTGGGGCGGGCACGCGACAACCTGACCCGCGTGTCGGACCTCGTTCGCGAGCTCAAGCCGCAGGTCAAGCGGCTCGCGCTGCAGGCCGAGCACCAGGAAGCCCACGACCGGCTCGGGCGTCGTGCCCGCGCGCTCGTTCTCGAACATCACGCGCGGCGTGCACAGACCATCCAGACCAGCCTGGGTGAGGCTCGGCGACGCGGGGCCGCGCTGGCCCAGGAGGTCGAGGCCGACCGGGGTTCGCAGGCCGCCGGGCGCCAGGCCGTGGCCGCGGCCGAGGAGCAGTACTGGGCCGCCGAACAGGCCGGACGGCAGGCCGCAGCCGACTGGGAGGCCGCGCGCGAGGCCGTCATTCGGGCCGAGAGCCGGCACGGTGCGCTCGTGGAACGGGATATCGACCTGAAGGCGGAGGCGGAGCGCACGACGCGCGAGCTGGGCGACATGACCGAGCGAGCCGGAACCGAAGCGCAGCCCGA
>DASYGU010000120.1:0-2473 GCA_035999355.1 Candidatus Limnocylindria bacterium
TATCGGTCGCGTCGTCGCGCATATGCCCGACATCGGTGATGTTCTTGACGTACGTGACCTCGTAGCCGAGGTACTCCAGGGTCCGGCGGAGCAGGTCTCCGAACAGGTAGGTCCGCAGGTTGCCGATGTGCGCGTACCGATACACCGTGCTGCCGCAGGTGTAGATCCCGACCCGGCCCGGCTGCACCGGATCGAGGAGCTCCACCCGGCGGGTGAGCGAGTTGTGGAGGCGAACAGGGGTGGGTGATGCGGCCATCAGGGCCCGGATTGTATCGGTCGGGATCGGGCTACCATCTGACCGATGCCCGAACACGACGCGAGCACGAGCTACCCGCTGACCCTCGGCGAGGATCCGGCCTTCTGCCCCGCATGCGGCAAGCCGGTCGTCGAGCGGGTGCTGGAGGAGGATCACCGCCCACGACTGGTCTGCCCTGACGGCCACGTCACGTGGCGCAACCCGCGGCTGGTGGTGGGCACCCTCCCGGTCCGCGACGGCCAGGTGTTCCTCGCTCGTCGCGGGATCGAGCCGGGCATCGGGCTGTGGAGCTATCCGGGCGGCTTCCTGGAGGTCGGCGAGTCGGCCCAGGAGGGGGCTCGCCGCGAAACCGAGGAGGAGACCGATCTGCGAGTCGAGATCGGTCGCCTGATCGGCGCGTACTCCCGTCCGCACGGTGGGGTGGTGACCCTCATCTACGAGGCCCAGGTGGTGGGCGGCGAGGCACTGCCCGCCGCCGAGACGACCGAGGTCCGAGGATTTACGCCGGACGCCATCCCGTGGGACGAGCTCGCCTTCAGCACGACCGAGAGCTGCCTGCGCGACTGGCTGCTGGATCAGCCCGGGCACGAGCGCCGGCACGAGCCGGAGCTGTACGTGGTGGGGGACCCGGAGCCCTAGCCGCCGTCGGGTCGATCAGGCCTCGTACTTGCGGAACACGATCGTTCCGTTGTGGCCGCCGAGGCCCATGGAGTTCGAGAGCGCGACCCTGACGTCGGCCTGTCGTGCGACGTGCGGGACGTAATCGAGGGTCAGCTCGGGGTCGGGGTGGTTCAGGTTGATCGTGGGCGGGATCCAGCCGGTGTCCAGCACCTTCACCGATGCCCAGCCCTCGAACGCGCCCGCCGCGCCCATCATGTGGCCGGTCATCGACTTCGTCGAGCTGATCGCGAGCTTTCGGGCGTGGTCCCCGAACACGGCCTCGATGGCCTGCGTCTCGGACAAGTCGTTGAGCGGGGTGCCCGTGCCGTGGGGGTTGATGTAATCGATCTCGGTCGGGTCGATCCCTCCCCGCTCGAGCGCCCAGCGCATCGATCGCTGGCTGCCCTCGCCGCGCTCGGGTGGCGCGGCCATGTGATACGCGTCGGCCGCGCTGCCGTAGCCGACGACCTCCGCGATCGGGCGTGCTCCGCGAGCGAGCGCATGCTCCAGCTCCTCGAGCACGAGCACCGCGCACCCCTCGGCGATGACGAACCCATTGCGCGTTCTGTCGAACGGCCGCGAGGCGATGGAAGGCACGTACTCGCCGGTGTCGGGGTCGATCGGCGTGCCGAGCGCCCGCATCTGGCCGAAGCCGGCGAACGCGAGCGGGACGAGCGCCGCCTCGGTGCCCGCGCCGAGCATGAGGTCGGCCTGGCCGCGGATGATCGTCTCGGCCGCTTCGCCGATCGCGTGGCTGCCGGTCGCGCACGCGCTCACCACGGCGGTATTCGGGCCGCGAATACCGAACTGGATGGCCACCATCCCCGACGGGCTGTCAACCAGCATGTGGGGGATGGTCCATGGCGATACCCGGTTGGCCCCGACGTCCCAGTACTTCTTCGCGTTGTCGAGGAGGATGCTCACCCCGCCGCAGCCTGACCCGAACACCATCCCGATCCGGTCCGGATCCGCCTCCTCGGCCAGGATCTGGCTGTGGCCGTTGATGAGCCCCGCATCGCGGAGTGCCTCGGCGGTGGCGGCCACCGCCATCTGGGTCGCGCGGTCGTGGCGGCGCACGTCCTTGGGGTCCATCTCACGGGTCGGGTCGAAGTCCGGGACCTCGCCGCCGATCTTGATGTCCTGGTCGGAGAGGTCCGCGACGGTGACCTCCCGGATGCCGGATTTGCCCGCGACCAGGTTCGCCCAGGCCGTGTCGTTGCCGATGCCGACCGGGGAGAGGACACCCAGCCCGGTCACCATCGCCCGGCGCCCGGTATGGGTCATGCCTTCTTCCGAGGTGGTTTGGAGGCGCCCTTGGAGCCGCTCGACGGCTGGGGCGACGGCAGCCAGCCGTCATCCGCGTCATCGAGGGCGTGCGCGCCGGACTCCGGGCTGATCCGCTTGATCAAGCCGGTCAGGACCCGGCCGGGGCCGATCTCGACGAAGTCGGTCACGCCGATGGCGGCCATGTTGCGGATCGTGGCGACCCATTGCACGCCGTGGACGAGGTGCTCGCTGAGCTCGTCGCGCAGCCCATCTGCGGTCCGGATCATGGTG
>DASYGU010000193.1:0-4838 GCA_035999355.1 Candidatus Limnocylindria bacterium
CAACCTGACCGCGATCATCGACGTCAATCGCCTCGGCCAGACCGGCGAGACGATGCACGGCTGGGATCTCGATGCCTACCTCCGTCGCGCGCAGGCGGCGGGATGGCATGCGCTCGCGATCGATGGACATGACGTGGTCCAGATCGACCGCGCTTACGCCGACGCAGCCGCGACCGAGCTGAGGCCGACGATGATCGTGGCTCGGACCGAGAAGGGCCACGGCGTCGCCGCGGTGGCCAACCAGAACGGGTTCCACGGCAAGCCCCTGGCCGATCCGGATGCCGCCATCGCCGAACTGGGTGGCATTCGCTCGATTCGGGTCCAGGTCAACGCACCTGATCGGTCGGTCGACATCCCTGCCGCGCTCGAGCCCGGCGTCGTGCGCTTGCCGGCCTATGAGCTCGGCACGAAGGAAGCCACCCGTCGCGCATACGGCGACGCGCTGGCAGCCGTAGGTACGGCGCGGGCGGAAGTGGTCGCCCTCGATGGCGAGGTCAGCAACTCGACCTACGCCGAGGTCTTCCGCGAGGCGCACCCCGAGCGCTATTTCGAGATGTACATCGCTGAGCAACAGCTGGTGGCGACCGCGATCGGGATGCAGGTCCGCGGCTGGCGGCCGTTCGCCTCGACATTTTCCGCGTTCCTGAGCCGGGCGTACGACTTCATCCGGATGGCGGCCGTCAGTCGCGCGACGATGAGCCTGGTCGGGTCGCACGCCGGGGTATCCATTGGCGAGGATGGTCCGTCCCAAATGGCGCTGGAGGACCTGGCCATGATGCGTGCGGTCCATGGCAGCACCGTCCTCTACCCATCCGATCCAAACCAGACGGCGGCATTGGTGGCGGCCATGGTCGATCAGCCGGGTATCTCGTTCCTGCGCACGACCCGGGAGAAGACAACGGTCATCTATCCACCGGGCGAGGCCTTCCCGATCGGCGGCTCACGGGTCGTCCGCTCCACCGGCGCCGACCACGTGACCCTGGTCGGGGCGGGGATCACCCTGCACGAAGCGCTGGCCGCGGCCGATCTGCTCGCCGGGGAGGGCATCTCCGCCCGGGTCGTGGACCTCTACAGCGTCAAGCCGATCGACGAAGCGACCCTCCGCGAGGCCGCGGCGGCCACCGGTCGCCTGGTCACGGTCGAGGACCACTGGCCCGAAGGGGGGATCGGCGATGCGGTCCTCGAGGTCTTCGCCGACGCGACCGAGCGCCCACGCATGACGCGGCTCGCCGTCCATTCCATGCCCGGATCCGCGACGCCGGCTCAGCAGCTGGCCGCGGCCGGGATCGATGCCGCTGCGATCGCGGCGGCCGCTCGTGCGCTCGTCGCGTCCGCGTCCGAGCCCGCTCCGGTTCGCGGCTGAGGAGGTATCGGTCCATGAACACCCTGCAGCGCCTGTATGCCGAATTCGGACAGAGCCCATGGGTCGACTCGATCGACCGCGACCTGATCGAGTCCGGCGCCCTGGCCACCATGATCGGGGACGGGATCCGGGGGCTCACCAGCAACCCGACCATCTTTGCCAAGGCCGTGGCCGCGGGCTACTACGACGAGCTCATCCGGTCCATGCACGAGAACGGGACCGATGGCCAGGCCATCTATGAGGCCATCGCGGTCGGCGACATTCGCGACGCAGCCGACCTGCTGCGGCCCGTGTACGACGCCGCCGACGGGGCCGATGGCCTGGCCTCGATCGAGGTCGAGCCGTCGCTGTCCGAAGACGGGGATGGAACCCTTCGCCGCGCACGCGAGCTGTGGGCTGCCGTCGATCGGCCGAACATCTTCGTGAAGATTCCCGCCACCGGCGCCGGTCTTCCCGCAATCGAGAGCGCGACCGCGGAGGGGATCAACGTGAACATCACGCTCATGTTCTCGGTCGACGTCTACCAGGACGTGGCCCGCGCCTACATCGCCGGCCTCCGCCGCCTCCAGGCGGCCGGCGGGGACGTGTCACGGATCGCGTCGGTCGCGAGCTTCTTCGTCAGCCGGGTCGATACCAAGGTCGATCGCCTGCTGGACCAGGCAGGCACCGAGGCAGCCGCCCGGGCGCGGGGCACGGCGGCCGTGGCCAACGCCCAGATGGCGTATCAGTCCTTTGGCGAAATCTTTGGCGGCGACGAGTTCGCGGATCTCCGCGCCGCCGGCGCGCGTGTTCAGCGCTGTCTCTGGGCGAGCACCTCCACGAAGGACCCGTCCTACCCGGATGTGAAGTACGTGGAGGCACTCATCGGTCCGGACACGGTGAACACGATGCCCCGCGAGACGATCGCCGCCACACTTGACCACGGGCGGTTGGCGCGAACGCTGGACCACGACTTCGAGGCCGCGCGAGCCGCGCTGGATGCGGTCGAATCCCTGGGCATCTCGATGCGACAGGTGACCGATGAGCTCATCCGCGAGGGCGTGGCGGCGTTCGCCACCTCGTTCGACGAGCTCCTGGCCACGATCGAGGACAAGCGGCGGGCCCTCGCCACGGCATGACCGACTCTCTCGGCGAAGCCGTCTCCCGGCGGCTCGAGCAGTGGGCCGCCGATCGCGTCGCCGAGCGCATCTGGGCACGCGACGGGAGCCTGTGGGCCGCGAGCGGCCGTCCGGCCGACGAGGTCGCCGAGTGGCTCGGATGGCTCGACCTTCCGGCCATGATGGGTGAGCGGATCGACGAGATCCGAAACCTGGCCGCGGCCGTTTCGCGTGACGGGTATCGCCGCGCCGCGGTGCTCGGGATGGGCGGCTCGAGCCTTGCCCCGGAGCTCTGTGGCCGACTGTTCGACGGCATGACCGACCTGCGGGTCTGCGACTCCACCCACCCGGACGCGGTCCGTGGCTTCCGAGCCTGGGCCACGGCCGCCCGAAGCATCCAGTTCGTGTCCTCCAAGTCCGGGACCACGACCGAAACACTCGCCTTCCACGCCGCGATGGCCGAGGCGGTTCCGGCCCTCGACTTCGTGGCCATCACCGACCCGGGCACACCGCTGACCGACCTAGCCCGCGCCCAGGAGTTCCGTGCCATCGTGGAGGGCGAGCCGTCGGTCGGCGGCCGCTACTCGGCGCTGTCGGTGTTCGGGCTGGTACCGGCCGCCGTCCGCGGCGTGGACGTCGAGTCGCTGCTCGGATACGCACGCCGGATGTCCGACGCGTGCCGCGCGCGGGCCGCGGACAATCCCGGCCTCCTCCTGGCCGCCACGCTGGGCGAGGCCGCCCTCGTCGGCCGCGACAAGCTGACGATCCTGACCACGCCTCGGCTGTCGACCCTCGGTGACTGGATCGAGCAGCTCATCGCCGAGAGCCTTGGCAAGAGCGGACGCGGGATCGTGCCCGTGGTTGGTGAACCGGTCGGCCCGGTGGAGGTGTACGGAGCCGATCGGTGCTTTGTCACGATCACCCTCGACGGTGAACCCGATCATGGCCTGGCCGAGGTTGCCGCCGCCCTGCGTGAAGCCGGCCACCCGGTCGGGGAGTTCCGGCTCGAGCGGCCCGAGGCGGTGGGCGGCGAGTTCGTGCGCTGGGAGGTGGCCGCGGCCGCGCTCGGTCTCGTGCTCGAGGTCAACCCGTTCGATCAGCCCGACGTCGCATCGGCCAAGTCGGCCACCGAGACCCTGCTCGAGGAGTTCCGGCGCGACGGGACCTTCCGACTGCCCATGCCGCTCGTGTCGGAGCCCGGTCTGTCCGCTTCGGCGGATCCGGCGCGACTGGGCGATACGCCGCCCACGGTCGCCGCCGCAGTGCGGTCCCTGCTCGAGAGTGTGGACGACGGCGACTACTTCGCCGTGCTTGCCTTCCTGCCGCCGGATCGCGAGACATGGGCCGCACTTGATCGGCTGCGGACGACGGTTCGCGACGCGCTGGGCGCGGCGACCACGGTCGGGATCGGTCCGCGCTACCTCCATTCGGCGGGCCAGCTCCACAAAGGGGGCCCCGACCGCGGGGTGTACCTCATGCTCACCGCGGATCCCGACCGCGACCTCCCGATCCCCGGGCGGCCCGAATCGTTCGGGACGCTGATCGCGGCACAGGCGGCCGGCGACTTCGCCGCGCTCCAGGCCCGGGGCCGGCGAATCCTGCGCGTGCATCTTGCCGACGCGACCGACGGGCTGGCTCGCGTCGGCCAGCTCGTCGCAGAAGCCGTGGGCGCGCCCGCCGCCTAGGTCATCATCCCCATCGAGAGGAGACGTCATGCAGGTCGGCATCGTGGGACTCGGACGGATCGGGGCGGGGATGGCGCGCCGGCTGGGCCGTGGCGGGCACGAGGTGGTGGCATGGAACCGAACGGCCTCGGTGGCGACCGACCTGGCGGCGGAGCCCGAGAACGGGGGGAAGGTGACCGCGGTCGGAACGGTGGAGAGCCTGGCGGAAGCGCTTTCCATCCCGCGGCATGTGCTCCTCAGCCTGCCGGCCGGTGACGCCACCCAGGAGCTCATTGATCGCCTGATCCCGCTCTTGGCCGAGGGCGACGTGATCGTGGACACCGGCAACGCGAACTACCGCGACAGCGCCCGGCGCGCCACCGAGCTCGCCGCGCACGGGCTGACCTTCATGGACATGGGCGTCTCGGGAGGCGTGTGGGGACTGGAGGTTGGCTTCTGCGCGATGGTCGGTGGCGATCGCGCCGCCTTCGCCAGCCTCGAGCCGGCGATTGCCACCCTTGCACCGCCTGATGGCTACCTGTACTGCGGACCGGCCGGTGCCGGCCACTACGTGAAGATGGTCCACAACGGGATCGAGTACGGCCTGATGGAGGCCTACGGGGAGGGCTTCGACATCCTCCACGCATCCGACTATGACCTCGACCTGGCCGCCGTCGCCCGTCTGTGGAACCACGGCAGCGTGATCCGATCCTG
>DASYGU010000251.1:0-7790 GCA_035999355.1 Candidatus Limnocylindria bacterium
GCCATCAGGTCACGCACCGCATCCCGACGAGGGATCAGCAGGTAGTAGTTCAGCGGGTCGACCGGTAGGTCCACGTACTCCGGCCAGCCGAGGACGACCCGCTGGATGTTGTCCGAGGTGATGAGCGGCGCAAGGCTGGCCAGGTCGCCCGCCTGGGCTCGCGGGAAGTCAGTCGTCACCGTCTCCGATACCGCGTTCAGCAGGCTGGGGAACGAAATCAGTAGATTCGTCTTCGCCACCTGCTGCTGGAAGGCCAGCAGGAACTCCTGCTGGCGCGCCGCGCGCAGGAAGTCGTTCTGCTCCTGCACGGTGCCGTCGGGGAGGGTGAGCGTGCCCTGTCGGATCCGGGCGAATGCCAGGGCGTGGGGGCCGTCGTACACGCGGCAACCACCCTCCAGCACGATGCCTCGTCCTTCCCATGTCGGGCCGCCGTACCGGGGGTCGGCCAGGACACCGGGCAGGCACAGCTCAACGCCGCCCACGGCATCGACGAGCGCGGCGAAGCCCATCAGGTCCACCCAGGCAACGTGATGGATCTCGATGCCCAGGTACAGGCCCACGGCCGAGCGCAGGGTCGCGAGCCCACAGTCATCCCCTTCTGCCAGGTCGGGGCACCAGAGGGCCGGATCGGCGTTGGCCGCGGACGCGAGCTCGTTCACCCGGCGGGGGTAGACGCCGTCCGCGTAGACGCGCCGGTCCGGAAGGGGAACGTACCCGGTGTCACGCGGGATGCTGATCAGGGCGGCCGTCCGGGAGGCAGGATCGATGGTCGCCACCATCAGGGTGTCGGTGTTCTCGTCCACCCGTCCCGGGCCGCTGTCGTAGCCGATGAGCAGGATGTTCACCCGCTCGGTGCCGTCCCACCGGTACTCGGGGACGTCCGGGTCGAGGTGCCCGAACGCGGGGGGCGTGTAACCCGCGCCCGCCGGCGGGTCGAAGACCTGCGCCAGTGCCCGGTCCGCGGCGACCGTGACGTTGGCCACCCACAGGTGCATGGCGACGGTCGCCACCATCAAGATCGCCACCAGGGCCACCGTGAACGGCGACCGACCGCGGGGCTGGGCGAGGCCGGCCTCGCCGATCGAGACCAGCCGCCAGAGCATCAAGCCGACGTCCAGGGCGAGGACCGCGACCAGCGCCCCCGGGATGACCAGCGTCCGGAGGATGACATCGGTGCCTAGGAGCACCGCTCCTAGCACCATTCCGGCCAGGATGAGGACCGGTGCCGCAAAGAGCAGACCGAGGCGAGTCCGTCCGGCGTAGGCTTGACCGAGTCCGGGAAGCACGAACGAGAGCGCCGCGGCAAGCGCGGCGCTGGGTCGGCGGGCCACCCGGTACGTTGGGGGCGATTGAGTCACATGGACACCATGAAGCAGGGTCGGCAACCAGGGCGGGACGGCGAGTATAGCAATCCGGTCGGATCTCCCCGGAAGTGTTGCCTGTGGGCACCAGTAGGGTGGTACGGACGGGTTAGTACCTTTGCGCCCGTCCGTGGGCCGCTCCTAGACTGTGGCGACCGAGAGGGAGCGTGACAACCGAGCTGATTTTCCTCCTTGTGAGTGCGTTTGTGGCCGGCTTGATCGTGACCGCCGGCTTCGTTGCTGTGCTCTCCGCCCGGCGCCTGGGCCATACCGAAGGCGGGATGCTGCCGGTCGGCCCCGGCCCCGGCATGGAACCGCCGGTGCGCGATAAGTACCTCTCCACGACCGAATCGACCGGTTCGCCGCTGGCATGGATCGGGCCAAATCGGTTCCGGGCCACCATCCGGGCCTGCTGGTGGGCGACGATCGCCGGCGTCCTCATCGCGGTAGGGGTGACGAACGTCTACAGCGAGAGCCAGACGGCCATCTACGCCCTCGGCGCGTTGGCCGTCATCGCGGTGGTGACGTTCCACGAGGTCATCCCGGATCGATGGCGGACGTGGATCGTGTCCGCCGCCGAAGTGGCCACCGCGATCGCCCTGCTGGGAGCCCTGGTCTTCCTCACCGGCCGCGCGTCCTCCCCGTTCGCGCCGCTCCTGACCCTCCCTGTGCTGGGCGTCGCGCTCGGTGGCCGGCCGGCGGCGGGGCTTTCCGCCGCCGCCGCCGCCAGCCTGACCTTTGCCGTCGTGCTCGCCACCGGACCCGACCTCCCGTTTGCCCCCGGCGAGCTGCTGCCGGCGGTGGTCGTGCTCGGCGTCGTGTGGCTGGGCACGGTCTCGGCGGTCGTCTTCGCGGCTCAGCAGCGCCGCCTGCAGGCGGCAACCCTCCAGATCTCGGTCACCGACTCCCTGACCGGTCTGTTCAACCGAGCCCAGATCTACGTCGACCTCGACCAGGAGGTCCGGCGCAGCCGGCGTTCGCTCCGGCCGTTCTGCCTGCTGATGGTGGACATGGATGGCCTGAAGGCGATCAACGACTCGCTCGGCCACGAGCGCGGCGACGCGGCGATCCGCGGCATCGCGAGCGTCATCCGCCGGTCCATCCGGACGGTGGACTCCGCCTACCGCTACGCCGGCGACGAGTTCGTCGTGCTGCTGCCCGAGACCGATTTCGCGGGAGCATTCGTGGTGGCCGAGAAGGTGCGCCAGGGCGCCGAGGAGCTCACCGCGGTCGTGACCCGCGAGGAAGCGCCGACCACGGTCAGCATCGGTCTGGTATCACACCCCGAAGATGGGTCGACCGACGAAGAGCTCATGCTGGCCGTCGATCGCGCGATGTACATGGCCAAGGCGAGCGGCAAGAACCAGGTCAGCGGGTACGGGCGACCGAGCAAGCAGTCCGCGACGTCGGCGGGGACCGTCAGCCGGCTCTCGGCACTGGGGTAGTTGGCGGGGCTCCGGTATACTCGCGCGCCGCCAGGTGGTTCGATCGAACACCCGGCGGATGACCATGGAGGGGCTGTGAACCAGGCTGCTGCCAGCAGGCCTGATCCCCGCGCGCCGCTGGCTGCCTTCTTCTCGTTCGTGCTGCCCGGACTGGGCCAGGCCTACAACCGCCAGTTCCGCCTCGCGCTGCTCCTCGGCCTGCCGGCCGCCATCCTTGGCTGGCTGGTCATCGCCGCTGCGGGGCGGGGCAGCAACGTGCTGACCCAGCTGCTCGACGTCCGCGTCCTGTGGGCAATCGTCGTCCTCAACCTTGCCTTCCTCGCCTGGCGGGCGGTGGCCATCTACCAGGCCCACGCGGCTCGCGAGGCGCCGAGCTGGCGGCAGTGGACGACCTGGATCACCGCCGGGCTGTTGGCCGTGACGCTGGCCATGCATCTCATCCCGGCCTGGTATGCGACCGCGACGATCGATACCCTGGCCGCGGTCGGCCTTGGCGGCGGGGGAGCCGGCGGGATCCTGGGCACGCCCAAGGACGTCCTCGAGGCCGGCCCCAGCGGCACACCGAAACCCGCTCCATGGGAGGAGCCGGAGGCGACCCCGGTCGGTCTGACCGGTCGGTTCACCGTCCTGCTGGTCGGCGTCGACCTCGGCCCGGGTCGGGGCACGTACAACACCGACACGATGATGGTGGCCACCATCGACCCGCGGTCGGGAGCCTCGCTTATCTCGATCCCGCGCGACACGTTCGGAACCCCGCTCGGCGATGGTCGGATCTACAACGCGAAGCTGAACTCGCTGCTGGCCTACGCCCGCCTCGACGGCGGAACCTACCCGCTCGGCGGTCCCGAGACGATCAAGGCGGCGGTGGGCGCGCTGCTCGGGATCCAGATCGACTACATCGGTGCGGTGGACTTCCTGGGCTTCACCAGCGCCGTCGATGCCGTCGGCGGGGTCGACATCACCGTCACCCGACCGGTCCACGACTTCGGCTACCGCGACGAGTACAACAACCTCGTCGGATTCCACATCGAGCCCGGGACGTACCACATGAACGGGTACACCGCGCTCGCCTTCGCCCGGTCGCGGAAGGGCGCCGGGGACAACGACTACACCCGAGCCGATCGGCAGCAGCAGGTCATCGCGGCCATGGTCAACAAGATGAAAGCCGGCGCGTGGCTGCTGAATCTCCCCTCGCTCCTGCAGGCCATCGGCGACTCGGTCGCGACCGACATCCCGGTCGAGCTCATGCCGCACATCGCCCATGCGCTGCTCGACGCCGACCTGTCCAAGATCGATCGGCTCGTCATCCAGCCGCCGCTGGTCCAGTCCGGCTTCCTGACCGACGGCACCTACATCCTGACTCCGGACATCCCCGGCATTCGGGCCGCCGTCCATCACCTCGTGACCGTGGACGCGGGCCCCACGCCCCCGCCCGACTGAGCAGCGCTTCGGCAACGGCCGGGTAGACTCTGCCGATGCCCGGTTTCTCGACGCGAGCGATCAAGGCCGCCGGCGCGGTCGAGAAGATCGAGCAGACCCCGGTTTCAGTCCCGATCTACCAGACCAGCACGTTCGAGGTGGGGTCCGCCGAGGAGCTCGAGGAGCTGCTCGAATTCCGTCGTCCGGGCCACTCGTACACCCGGTACTCGAACCCGACCCATGCCGCCCTGGAAGGCGCGGTGGCCGAGCTCGAGGGGGCCGAAGCGGGCCTGGCCACCGCGTCCGGCATGGCTGCCGTCCACGGCGCGATGCTGTCCCTGATCGGGAGCGGCGACGAGGTGATCCTCCCCGCCGCGGTCTACGGCGGTACCGTGGGCCTGTTCAACGCGGTCATGCCCCGCCTGGTCATCACCAAGCGCCACGTGCGGAGCGGCGACACGGCGGCCGTGATCGAGGCCATCGGCCCCACGACCAGGCTGGTATGGCTCGAGACGATTGCGAACCCGACCACCGAGATGCCCGATATCGCGGCCATCGCCGAGGCCGCCCACGAACGCGGCGTACATGTCGCGGTTGACAACACCTTTGCGTCGCCGTACCTGTGCAACCCGCTCGCGCTCGGTGCGGATCTCGTCGTCCATTCGCTCACGAAGTACATCGGCGGCCACTCGGATCTGATCGGAGGCGTGGTCGTCGGCAGTGCCGAGCGGATCGCGGCGGTCCGCGAGGTCGTGATCAACACCGGCGGAAACGCGAACCCGTTCGAGGCGTTCCTCGCCCTCCGCGGTCTCAAGACGCTGGCGGTCCGAATGGATCGCCATTCGGACAACGGCCTGGCCGTGGCACGTGGTCTCGAGGGGCAGCCGGGCATCGAACGGGTCCTGTACCCGGGGCTGCCCTCCCACCCACAGCACGAGCTCGCCAGGCGCAGCCTGCGAGACGGCCGGGCCGGCGGCATGATGGCCGTGGAGCTGTCCGGCGGAAGAACGGCTGGGGAGCGATTCCTGGGAAGGATCCAGGTCGCCCGACACGCGACCAGCCTGGCCGGGGTCGAAAGCCTGATCAGCCACCCCGCCTCCTCCTCCCATCGCCAGTACGTCGACGCCGAGCTGACTGCGGCCGGCCTGTCGCCCGGCATGCTCCGGGTGTCGATCGGGCTCGAGGACGCGGATGACCTGGTGACGGACCTCGCGGCCGCCGCCGCCGGCTGACACCGAGCATGCCTCGGCTCATCGACCTCTGGCGCGCGGTGGACCCGGAGGCGCGCCTGGTGGCGGGGGAGCCAACGGCGACCGAGAGGCTGGTTCGGGGGATCTCGCGGACGCGGGCGGCGCCGCCCCATCTCCCGCCGCCTGCCGATGGGCACCTGATCATCGTGGATGCCGGCCTGCTCGACGCGCTTCCGCCTGCCCGCCTGCTGGCCGGGGTGGCGGCCTCCGGAAGCACCCCGGCCGGGCTGCTGGTCGCGACCGGAGCGCGCGATCGGCGCGACGTCTGGCCCGACGAGACCCCGCCGATCCTGCTCAGCACCCGAACGGCCTCTGTCTTGGAGGAGACCGCGGCCGCCTACATGGCGGACGAGAGCGGCGCACTCTCGCGCTTCGCGACCGATCTCCGTCTCGCGGTGGCCGAGGCGGCGCTGGCCGAGCCGGCACCGGCGACCGCGGCGGCCGAGGTCGCGCGCAGGATCCGGCGCGGCGTCGCGGTGGTCGCTGACGGCGAGATGGTCGCTCTGGTTCCGCGACCCGCGGGCCGAGCCTTGGCCGCCCGATTCGCCGCCGCCTTCTCGCGCCTGTTCGGAACTCCCAGCGCTCGCGCGGCGGCATCGAGACGCCTCCGGGACGGGCTCTGGATCCACGAGCAGCGCATCCGGCCGGGCGCCGCGGTCTGGGTGTTCGACGACATGCCCCTGTCCCGGCTCGACGAGGTCGCCGCCGAGTCGCTGGCCATGACCCTCCGTGCACTCCTGCTCCGCCCCGCGGTCCGGCCGCGGCGACCCTCGGCCCGAATCCACGACTCCTCGCCCCGCCGGTCTCCGGCCGCTGGCCCGGTCGACCTCGTCCGCGAACCGGAAACGCTGGACGCCACTCTGCTGGCCGTGGCGCGCGCGAACGGACGAGTTGCGCCCGCCGCGCGGAGCCTGGGCGTCCATCGCAACACGGTCTTGTATCGGCTGCGCATCGCCCGCGACCAGCGGGGAATCGACCCCCGACGTCCGGAGGATGCCCTTCGGCTGCTGCGCGCTGCGGAGCGGGATCGCGAGCGCGGAGGCGACCGCTCGGCCTAGCCCCTTGCTTTGTGCAGAGTGCACAAAGAATCGCCCGTCCACCGCTCTTCGCGGTGCTCCCCGCGGACGCTCCTCCGCCCTAGGCTGGCCGTGGCCCGCGACGCCCGGTGGGCACGTCATCGGTTCGGCGTTCGTATCGGTCTGAGACCGGAAGGGAATTCCATGGCTCGAAAGGAACTCACGGCCGCCCTGGAGCTCGCGGAGGAGAAGAACCTCCGCTTCGTCAGCCTCCAGTTCACCGACATCGTCGGCCACGTGAAGTCGGTCCAGGTACCGATGCACCAGCTCGAGGAGGCCGTCGAGCACGGTAAGTGGTTCGACGGCAGCAGCATCGAGGGCTTTGCCCGGATCGCGGAGTCGGACATGTTCCTCGTTCCCGACCTGTCCACCTTCTCGCCCATCCCGTGGGAGCCCGGCACGGACGCGGACGGCCGGGCCATCGCGACTGGCAGCGCCCGGGTCATCTGCGACGTGTTCACCCCCAACGGCGACCCGTTCCCGGGCGACCCGCGCTGGGTGCTCCGTCGCCAGATCCAGAAGGCGAAGGACCTTGGTTACACGTTCAACACGGGTCCCGAGCTCGAATTCTTCCTGCTCCGCCTGGGCGACGGACGGGTCGAGCCGCTGCCCCACGACGCAGCCGGCTACTTCGACCTCTCCGCCGACCTGGCGACCGATGTCCGCAAGGAGATGATGAACGACCTCGAGGCCATCGGGATCGAGGTCGAGACCGCCCATCACGAGGTGGCGATCGGGCAGCACGAGATCGACTTCAAGTACGCCGATGCGCTTCGCACCGCCGATAACGCGGTCACCTTCAAGACGACCCTGAAAGCCGTCGCACAGCGCCATGATCTGCACGCCACGTTCATGCCCAAGCCGTTCTTCGGGATCAACGGGTCCGGCATGCACACCCACCAGTCGCTGTGGGATGACAAGCGCGGCAAGAACGCGTTTGCCGACGCCAAGGACCCGTACGGCCTGTCGGCGATGGCCAAGCACTACATCGCCGGCACCCTGGAACATGCCCGCGGCATGATCGCGGTCCTCGCCCCGCTCGTGAACAGCTACAAGCGGCTGGTGCCGGGATACGAGGCGCCGGTGTACATCGGCTGGGCGCGGATCAACCGATCAGCGCTGATCCGCATCCCCCAGATCTCGAGCGGCCAGCTGGACTCGACCCGGATCGAGCTCCGCTGCCCCGACCCGTCATCCAATCCGTATCTCGCCTTCGCGGCCATGCTCGCCGCCGGCCTG
>DASYGU010000164.1:0-5595 GCA_035999355.1 Candidatus Limnocylindria bacterium
GCTGCCGATCACGAGCCCGGGCCACGGGGGCGAGTCGCTCCTGGTCTGGACGACCACCCCGTGGACGCTCTCCAGCAATGTCGCGGCCGCCGTCCACCCGGATCTCGTCTATGACCTGGTCGAGAGCGCCGGCGGCGAGCGCTGGTGGGTGAGCCGCGGGTCACGGGCGCGCGTGGCCTCCGATGCACCGGTGGTGGGCGAGGCGCAGGGGAAGGACCTGCTGGGACTGACCTACCGCGGGCCGTTCGACGAGCTGCCGGTCCAGGACGGGGTGGCCCACATGGTCATTGCCTGGGACGAGGTGACCGATGACGAGGGGACCGGGATCGTCCACATCGCCCCCGGCTGCGGTGAAGAGGACTTTGCCCTCGGCAAGCGGGATGGGCTGGCGGTCCTGGACCCGATCGACGAGTTCGGGGTGTTCAAGGAGGGCTACGGTTGGCAGACCGGGCGGTTCGCGGGAGCGACCCCCGAAGCGGCTGACGATCTCGCCCCCGCAATAGCCTCCGACTTGGAGGCCAAGGGCCTGCTCGTCGCGCGCGAGACCTACCGCCACCACTACCCGGTCTGCTGGCGCTGCAACACGCAGCTCCTGTTCCGGCTGGTGGACGAATGGTTCATCGCCATGGACCCCCTCCGCGAACCGATCAGCGACGTGACCCGCGCGGTGCACTGGGTGCCGGATGGGATCGGCCTGGAGGAGCGTGAGCTCGACTGGCTCCGGAACATGCGTGACTGGATGATCAGCAAGAAGCGGTACTACGGGCTCGCCCTCCCGTTCTGGGTGTGCGAGGAGTGCGCGGGCTGGGAGGTCATCGGCTCCAAGGAGGAGCTCCACGAGCGGGCGGTGGCCGGCTGGGAGGCGTTCGAGGGTCACAGCCCGCATCGGCCGTGGGTGGATGGAGTCGAGATCGTGTGCCAGGCATGCGGTGGCCGGTCGCGCCGGATCCGCGACGTGGGCAACCCGTGGCTCGACGCGGGGATCGTGGCCTACTCGACCCTGAAGTGGGACACCGATCCCGAGTACTGGGCGCAGTGGTTCCCGGTCGACTTCCTGACCGAATCCTTCCCCGGCCAGTTCCGCAACTGGTTCTACGCCCTGCTCACGATGTCCACCGTCCTGACCGATCGCGCGCCGACCCGGACCCTGCTCGGGCACGCCCTGGTTCGGGACGTGCATGGCGAGGAGATGCACAAGAGCCGGGGCAACGCGATCTGGTTCGACGACGCGGCCGAGGAGATCGGTGCCGACGTCATGCGCTGGCTGTATGCCGCGTCCAATCCAGCGGTGAACGTGAACTTCGGCTACGAACCGGGGGCCGAGGTGGTTCGCCGCTTCTTCCTGCCCCTGTGGAACACGTACAGCTTCCTGGTCACCTACGCCCGGCTGGACGGGTGGGTCCCCGGCGATACCTCGGCGTCCGGGACCTCCCTGCTGGACCGATGGATCCTCTCGCGGCTGGACGGCCTGGTGGACGAGGTGCGTGCCGCGCTGGACGCGTACGACGCTGCGCGCGGGGCCCGGGTGATCGAGGCCTTCGTCGACGATCTATCGAACTGGTACGTCCGACGCAACCGGCGCCGCTTCTGGAAGGGCGAGCTGGACGACGACAAGCAGGCTGCCTACGCCACTCTGTACGAGGTCCTGACCAGCGTCATCCGGGTCATGGCCCCCTTCGTGCCCCACCTGACCGACGCCGTGTGGCACAACCTCGTGGTCTCGGTTGATCCCGCCGCCCCCGATTCGGTCCACCTGGCCGACTTCCCCGTCGGCCGGGGCCGTGCCGACGCCGACACCGACCGGGGCGTGGCGCTCGCCCGGCGGGTGGTCGGGCTCGGTCGGACCGCCCGAGCGGGGAGCGAGATTCGCACCCGGCAGCCGCTGCGCCGGGTGCGGGTCCGCCTGCCGGCCGGAATGACGGCCTTCGCCGCCGATCCGCGGACGGCCGCCGAGCTGGAGGACCAGGTCCGTGACGAATTGAACGTGAAGGAGGTCGAGCTGATCACGGAGGACTCCGAGCTGGTTGAGCGGGCCCTGTACCCGCTCCTGCCGGTGATCGGCCCGCGACACGGGGCCGATGTGGGCCGGATCATGGCCGCGGTCCGATCAGGCGAATGGTCACTGACCGATGACGGAGGCGCGCTCGCGGGAGGGGTGGCCCTGGCCGCGGACGAGTTCACGCTCACGTCGCGCGCACGGCCGGGCCACGAGATCGCCGACGAGGCCGACACGCTGGTCGCGCTGGACACGACGATCGATGAGGAGCTGGCGGCCGAGGGCATGGCCCGCGAGGTCGCCCATCGGCTCCAGTCCATGCGCAAGGCGGCCGGCCTCGAGATCAGCGACCGGATCGAGATCGCGATCGGCGTGATCGCCGCGGATGCGGAGCGGCTGGCCCCGCACCGGGATTGGCTGGCGGCCGAGACGCTGGCCACCGGGCTGGCCCTCGGTCCGGATGCCGACCTGGCCGATTCGATGGCACGCGAGGAGCTCACGCTCGACGGCAGCACCCTCCGCCTGGCCCTGCGCCGGGCGGGATGATCGCGTACGCTCGGGGGACATGAGCCGTCTGCCGCTCCGCAACGTCTGGGCCGAGAGCGGAGTCCTGCTCGCGACCGGCGCGGTGGTCTACCTCGCCGATCGGCTGACCAAGGCGTGGGTCGTGGCCAACGTCGACATCGGCGAGCAGATCCCGGTCATCGGTGACGTCCTCCAGATCTGGCACACCGAGAACGAGGGCGCCGCGTTCGGGCTGCTGCCGGGTGGCGGCATCGTCTTCCTCGTCGTCGGATTCGTGACCCTGATCGCCATTGGCTGGGTCCATTTCACCGGCCGGGTCCGCGGCGCGGCCGCGGCCGTCCTGCTGGGCATGATCCTCGGGGGCACGCTTGGCAACCTCACCGACCGCCTCATCGATGGCAGCGTCACCGACTGGGTCTCGGTCGGGATCGGCAGCATCCGCTGGCCGACGTTCAACGTGGCCGACTCGTCGGTCGTGGTCGGCATCCTGGGCCTGATCCTTCTCCTGTCCATCCACGACCGCCGGACGGCGACGAACACCGCGTGATCGTGAGCGGGGAGCGGATCCTGGAAGGCACCGCCCCCGCCGGACGGGTTGACGTGGCCGTCGCGACGGTGGCCGGCATCTCGCGAGCCCACGCTCAGCGCCTGCTGGGAGACGGCCGCGCCCTGGTCGACGGAAAGCCCCGCCGGGCGAGCGATCGCCTCATTGGCGGCGAGACGCTGCAGGTCACGCTGTCCGCGCCCGCGGACCCGACGCTCGTGCCGGAGGCGATCCCGATCCAGGTCGTGTACGAGGACGAGGATCTGCTGGTCGTGGACAAGGCGGCGGGCATGGTCGTCCATCCATCGGCGGGGCACCCGACCGGGACCCTTGTGCACGCTCTGCTGGGCCGATCGCTTTCCCGTGGGGAGTCGCTCGGGTCGGTCGCCGGCGTTGGTCGGCCGGGAATCGTCCACCGCCTCGACCGCGACTCCTCCGGCCTGCTGGTGGTGGCCAAGACCGATGCGGCCCAGGCGTCACTGATGGCCCAGTTCGGGTCGCGCACGGTGAGCAAGGAGTACCTCGCGCTCGTCCGCGGCCGCGCGCCGGCCGCGCAGGGCCGGATCGAGGCGCCCGTTGGCCGCGACCCGAAAGACCGGCAACGAATGGCGGTCGTGGCCGACGGCCGGGACGCCGTGACGGAGTACGACGCGGTCGGCGCTGGTCGCGGGTATACCCTGCTCCGCCTGCACCCGCATACCGGCCGCACCCACCAGCTCCGCGCCCATCTCGCATACCTGGACCTGCCCATCGCCGGCGATCTCCGCTACGGCGGCGGCGCCGGGCCCGGCGGCCTGTCGCGCCAGTTCCTTCATGCGTCGGGGCTCGCATTCCAGCGTCCGTCGGACGAGGCCCGGGTAGCGGTCTGGAGCGAACTCCCGGAGGATCTGCGCGCGGCGCTCGAGGAGACCGGGATCGATGCCACCGGGCTTCCGGACACCGGCTATACGATCGACGGCCAGCCGATCGATCCGGAGGGCGCGGGATGAGCAAGCGGATGGCCTACCCCAACCCGATGCTGGTCGTGGTCAGCGGACCGTCGGGCGTGGGCAAGAGCACGATCGTGGCCGAGATGGCTCGCCTTCATCCCCAGGCGGTCCCGATCGTGACCGCCACAACCCGGGACCGGCGCCCGGGCGAGATCGACGGCGTCCACTACCACTTCATGACCGCCGAGGCGTTCGAGCGGCTCCGCGATGACGGCGGGCTGCTCGAGTGGGCCGAAGTCCACGGCCACTGGTATGGCACTCCGCTGGACCAGATCCGCGGCATCCTCCGCGCGGGTCGGGACGCGGTCCTGACTATCGACCCTCAGGGGGCGCGGACGGTGCGCGCCGCCGTGCCCGATGCGCTGCTCATCTTCGTCATGCCGCCCTCGATGGAGGCGCTGGATGCCCGGCTCTCGCAGCGCGGCTCGGAGGACGCCGAGGCGCAGGCCCTGCGACGGCGCAACGCGGTGGACGAGATTGCGGCCGCGGCGGACTACGACGAGATCGTCGTCAACGAGACCGGTCACGGCGGCGAAGCGGCAGAACAGATCTGGGAGATCATCCAGGCCGAGGCTCGCCGAGATCCTCCTCGTCGCGTCCGCCTCTGAGCCGCGTTTGATGTCCTCCCCGGAGGAGCCCGCCAGCGACGGGCGATTCGTCCGGGTCGCGGTCGATGCCCAGGTCGACCGGCCGGAACGGACCTTCACCTACCGATGGCCGGCCGACCTGCCGGACGAGTTCTCGGGTGAGGCCGGGTCCCTCGTGCTCGTGCCGTACGGCGGCCGCCTCGCACTCGGGTACCTCCTCGGTGACGCGCGCGAGCCGCTTCCGGACGCCCTCCCGATCGAGACGGTCGTCTCCCGGCCGCTCCTCACGCAGGACCTCATCGACCTGGCCGAGGCGATCGCGATCCGATATCGCGCCCCGATGGGAACGACCCTGGCCGCGATGCTGCCGCCGGGCATGGAGTCGCGTCTCGAGCGCCGGTGGGAGATCCTCGAGCCGCTGGGAGACGTCCCCGTCGGGTCGGTCCTGACTGAATCGCAGCTGAGCCGCCTCGCCCCCCGAGCCGGTCCGCGCTGGATCGAGAGCCGGCGCCGGGCCGGCGCGCTGCGTGCGGCGTGGCGGCTTCGACCTCCCACCGCCGGCCCGCGCCACGAGCGGACGATCCGCCTGCTCTCCCGACCCGACGGCAAGGTCACCGGCGCGGTCCAGCGCGTGATCCTGGACGCGCTCGGCCCCGATGAGATTGCCCTGGCGGACCTCGCCACGGAGCTCGGACGTTCCCCGAGCAGCCTTCTGGCGCCCGCGCGGCGGCTCGAGGCGGCAGGGTCAGTCGAGCTGGGATGGCACGCCGTGCGCCGCGATCCGCTGGCCCACCGGACTCCGGGCCGCACGGCAGCCGACTCCATGGCCCCCGAACAGGCCGCGGCGCTGGCGGAGATCGGTGAGCTGGCGCCCGCGGGCGAGCTGCTGCTCGAGGGCGTCGCCGCCTCGGGCAAGTCGGACGTCATCCTGGCCGCGGTCACCGCGACGGTGGC
>DASYGU010000078.1:0-5191 GCA_035999355.1 Candidatus Limnocylindria bacterium
AGCAGGTCTCCGGCCAGCACCCCCAGCCCGCCCGAGTAGACCGGCAGCGACTCATGGAGGGCGAATTCGGCGCAGAGGTAGGCGACCGGTCCGCCCAGATCTCCGCCCAGGCCGTCCGCACCATTCTCGAGGTCGTCGTGCAGACGGCGGACGATCGTGGACGTATCCGCCACGAATCGTTCGTCGGCGGCGAGGGTTGCCCAGCGGTCGGCATCGGTCTCCCGGAGCAGCCGAATCGGGTTGCGGGCGCGGGCCCAGCCCTGGGGATCGATCCGGGCAAAGAGGCGCTGTGCCTCCGGGTGCCACGTCCACCACAGGTTCTCGGCCAGCTCGCGCAGGCCGTCCAGGGCCGGCGGATCGGGCAGGTCCGTGCGTTCGAGGGTCGGAACCCAGACGGGTGAGGCCATCGGCGCCGGATGATATCGGTCCGCGACTCGTCATGGCGGTTCGCGACGCGGTACGCTACGACTCCCCCTGATGGACAGCTACTCGGTCAACGAGGCGGCGGCTGTCCTCGGCATCCCCGAGGGACGTGTCTGGGAGCTTCTCGCTCGCGGCGTCCTTGCTGGGTCTACCGAGGTTGGCGGCGACATGCGGGTCGTACTGCGCGGCGCAACCCTGCCCGACGCAGCGAAGCCGGCTGCTCCGAACGCGTTTCGGCAGGACGCGAATGGCGGAAACGGCGAGAACGGCGGTGGCCATGGCGAGCTCACGCCCTTCCGCGAGCTGCTCACCGAGTTTCGGAATCTGACCGAGCGCTACGGCCAGGCGCTGCTCGCTCTGGGCGAGTCGCGGGGCGAGGTCGCCGCCCTGCGCGGCCGGGTGGATCTGCTCGAAGCGCGCATCGAGCATCGGTTGCCGTGGACCGAGGCCCCGCGTGCGGGATGGAATGCGGAGGCCCTATCCGAGCCGGAGTCCTCTGACGCGGAACCCGCGGATCCGATCGAGACGGAAGAACTCAGCTCTGTGGATGCCCTGCCCCCCGAGGAAGTCGTCGAGGCGGCACGGGATGAGCCGATGGCCGAGGACGTCGTCGCCGAGGACCCGATTGCCGAAGAGGTCGTCGCCGAGGTCGTCGCCGAGGACGCGACTGCCGATGAGGTCGTTGCCGAAGGCGTAGTTGATGAAGATCCGATTGCCGAAGAGGTCGTTGCCGAGGAGGGAGCCGGTATGGCGGACGCGGAAACCGAGGCTCGTGCGGAGCAGCGCGAGACCGATGAGGCCGCGAGCGACGAACAGCACACCGAGGAGGTCAAGCCTCGAGTGTCGGCCCGGAGCCGATCCCGTGAGGCGGTCTCCGGATTCGCGGAGGCACTTGCCCGCGCGGAGGACCCGACCACCGCCGAGGTTCTCGACGGGGAGGAGTCGCTCCCCGGCGGTGAGGACATCGCCGACGCGATTGCGGCCTACCGCGATGAGGTGGCCGCCGACGCGGCCCCGGTGGTCCGGGTTGGCTACAGCACCGCGACTCCGGAACCGGACTGGATCGCGGAGGAAGACCTGCTGGTGATCGGCGCCGCGGGCGATCGCGCCACGGACGTCCTGTCGCCCGAAGCCCCCGAGTTTCAGGTCGTTGGGGCGGAGGACGCTCCGGAAGAGGACGCTCTGACCGGTGACGTCCCGGCCGAGGAGACCCCGCCTGCCGACGTCCTGGCCCGTGAGGTCGATACTGAGACCGCGGCGGCAACGATTGACGAGGATGAGCCGGCGGCATGGGGCGCGGCTCCGGACGCGTCGTTGGAGGCCGAGACACCTGCATCGCAGGTCGTCGAGTCCGACGAGGATCAGCCGCCCGCGACATCGGACAGCGACTATGCGTGGCTGGACGACGAGCCTGAAGCTGAGCCAACGCCACGAATAGCGGCCCTCGCCATCGGTGAGCCCGACGAGTCGTCAGCCGTGGCCCAGCAGGTGACGCCCGACCAACCCCAGGCGCGCACGCCAATCGAGATTGCCGCCGAGCCGCCGGCATCTGATGACGTTGCTCTGCTGGTCGGGCCGGTCGCGTTCTCTGAGCCCCCGCAGATTCCGCGTGAGCCGGCGTTTTGGGAGCCTGGAGCTCGCGCTCGGGCGCCGTTCGCCGTGCCGCATATGGACGCCTGGCAGGCATCGGCATCGGAGGCCATGCGGGTCGCGACCGAGCCCGAGGCGTCCCGGCCCGAGGCGTCCCGGCCCGAGGCGCCGTGGCCCGAGGTCGAGGTCGGCTGGGGATCGACGCCAGCACCGACCGGCGCATCCGCGAGCGAAGCGTCGCCGTCCGAGACGTCTCCGTCCGCCTCGCCTGCGCCGGTTCGCCCGAAACCCGCCGTCCGCCGCCGGCGCGGGCCGGCCGCCCGCGCGATCCGCCGCCTCCGCATCCTCCTCGACTGACCGCCACCGCGCGCGTGGCTGCCTACGACCCGCGCACCGCGCTCCTGGTGGTCGACGTGCAGAACGACTTTGCCGATCCCGATGGCGGCCTGAGCGTTCCCGGCGGGGCGACGATCGTCCCGAAACTGAACCGCGAGATCCGCGCGGCTATCGAAGCGGGGGCGAGCGTGATCTACACACAGGACTGGCACCCGTCCAGCACGCCGCATTTCGCGAAGGACGGCGGGATCTGGCCGGTGCACTGCGTCGGCGAGACTTGGGGTGCCGCATTCCATCCGGAGCTGCTCGTCGCGGGCCCGTCGGTTCGCAAGGGGGTTGATGGTGGGGACGGCTATTCGGGCTTCTCGGTCCGAGATCCGGCCTCAGGGGACGAGCACGCGACCGAGCTGGAATCCCTCCTCCTCGAGCGTGGCGTCGAACGGGTCGTCATCGGCGGCCTGGCCACCGACTACTGCGTGCGCGAGACCACGCTGGACGCGATCGAGCGCGGATTCACGGCGACGGTCCTGACCGATGCCGTCGCCGCGGTCGATCTCCAGCCCGGTGATGGGGCCGCCGCACTTGACGCGATGGCCGCGGCTGGCGCGCTTCTGGCCGCGTCCGACGACGGAGGATGACCCCGGTGGACGTGCTGGGCGTGCCTGCCCGACGGCTTGGCAATGGGATGGTCGCGTTCGGCGCCGTTGGCCTGGTGGTGACGGTCATCCTGGCCGTTGCCTGGCTCGGCGGGTTCGTCGCGCTCCAGGATCTGGACGACCGCCTTGAGGCCGATCGCGAGGCGGTCGCAACCGCGTTGGCCAATACCGCCACGTTGATGGACAGCACCGCGGCGGCCCTCGAGGACGTGACAGCGTCGATGGGCAACATGGGCGCGGCTCTGACCGACGCGTCGGACCTGCTCGATCGACTGGCGACGACCACGGACAGTCTGGCCACCTCGCTGAACGTCAGTATCCTCGGCCAGCGGCCGTTCGCCGGCGCCGCCGAGAACCTCGAGACCATTGCCTCCGATCTGGACACGTTCGCCGGCCATTCGGCCGCCCTCGCCGAGGACCTCGAGACCCTCGAGCCGTCTCTTGGCACCCTGGCCGGCGATCTGCGGACCGTTCAAGAATCGGTGGCCACCCTCGCCACCCGGGTACAGGACTTCGGCGGTATCGAGCGGCTGGTCGGGGTTGTCCGGCTTTACGTTCTGCTGTCCGCCGCCCTCGCGGTCTGGTTGGCGGTCCTCGCCGGCGGATGCATCTGGGTCGGCCGCCAGCTTCAGCAGGCGGCGATCACCGGGAGCGGCGAGCCCACCCCCACCAGCTGAGGCCGGCGCCGGCGACGACGGCGACCGCGCCGAGCACGACCCAGGTCCGGTCGTTTGTCATGAGGCTGGACGACACGATCACGCCCAGCCCCTGGAGAATCCACACCGCCCCGGTGAGAGCGATAAGCACGCCAACAAAGACGGGGATCGCCCTGCGCATGCGCCGATGGTAGACTTTTACCCGGTCCGGACCGCTCGTCCGGCGTCCAGGCCTTTCCCCTCCCCTCCACCACGGTTGTTTCGCTGGCCACGGGGTAGTGGCAAGACCCGTGGCCTGCCACCGAGCGAGCGACAACCAGGCCATGTCCATCTCTCACAGTGGAGGGTCAAGGGTGACCTATTCCGATCAGGTTCTCGCGTGTGTTGACTGCGGGACCGAGTTTGTCTTTTCCGCCTCGGAGCAGAGCTTCTTCGCGGAGAAAGGCTTCACATCCCCCCCGAAGCGATGCCCATCGTGCCGCGCCCAGCGCCGCGCGTCGGGTGGCTACGGTGGCAGCAGCAGCAGCAGCAGCTACGGCTCAGGCGGTGGTTATGGCGGTGGCTATGACCGCGGGCCACGCGAGATGCATGACGCCGTGTGTGCACGGTGCGGCAAGGAGACCCAGGTCCCCTTCAAGCCAACGGGCACCCGTCCGGTGTACTGCAGCGACTGCTTCCGACTCGTTCGAGGCTAGTTAGACCGATGGCGCCGGCCGGGCCGGCGCGCAATTCGGCGAAAGCGGCGCCCAACCGGGCGCCGCTTTCATATTTCTGCAACATCGATCATCCAGGCTTCGCAGGCAAAGCCATCTCGATGGGTATCATTCGATCGTGAGCGCCGATCAGGAGCAAGACCTCTGGTCCGAGCTGGGCCAGCAGCTCCGCGTGGACTCCATCCGGTCGTCGAGCGCGGCGGGATCCGGACACCCCACCTCGTCCATGTCCGCCGCGGACCTGATGGCGGTCCTCCTCGCTGGTCACCTGCGCTACGACTTCGACCGTCCCGAAGACCCGCGAAACGACCACCTCATCTTCAGCAAGGGCCACGCCAGCCCATTGCTGTACGCGATGTACGTCGCGGCCGGCGCCATCGACGAGGCCGAGATGCTCACGTTTCGCCAGCAGGGCAGCCGGATCGAAGGGCATCCCACGCCGATCCTGCCCTGGGTGGACGTCGCGACCGGGTCGCTCGGCCAGGGCCTTCCGATCGGTGTGGGCGTGGCCCTCGCCGGCAAGCTGCTCGATCACCTGCCCTACCGGGTATGGGTGCTGTGCGGTGACAGCGAGATGGCCGAGGGTTCGATGTTCGAGGCCATGGAGCATGCGGCGCACGCGGGCCTGGACAACCTGACCGCGATCATCGACGTCAATCGCCTCGGCCAGACCGGCGAGACGATGCACGGCTGGGATCTCGATGCCTACCTTCGTCGCGCGCAGGCGGCGGGATGGCATGCGCTCGCGATCGATGGCCATGACGTGGTCCAGATCGACCGCGCTTACGCCGACGCAGCCGCGACCGAGCTGAGGCCG
>DASYGU010000100.1:0-8090 GCA_035999355.1 Candidatus Limnocylindria bacterium
CTCCCGTTCTTCATCTACGTCTTCACCCGCCGAAGCGGCTACCCGCTGCCCGTGTCGGTCATCACCGCCGTGCAGGACCGCGCTTCCAACCTGGCTGGGCTGAAGGTGTCGGAGTCACCCATGGCCGACGTCGCGCCCTACCTGGAGCTGGGACTACCGGTGCTCGTCGGATCGGAGCCGTTGATCGTCCCCGCCCTGGCCGCTGGCGCCGACGGCACGGTCAGCGGGCTGGCGGCCGCGTTCCCGGACGAGGTTCGGGCGGTCCTCGACGCACCCGGGCCGTCGGGCGAGGCACGCCTCGAGGTCCTGCGCGGGGTGATGGAGGCACAGCCGTTCGTCCCGTCGATCAAGCACGTCCTCGGCCGCCGAGGCGTGCCCGTCCGCGCCGATGTGCGTGCCCCGCTCCGCCCGCTGGATCCCGCGCGGGTCGGGGTGCTCGACCGCGCGCTTGCCGAGCTCGAACCCTCAGCCGTCCGCGGCTGACGGATTGACCGCTGTCCGTGGGCCCACCACGGACGGCAGGAGCAGGCCGGCCAGCACGAGGGCCATAAGGCCGATCGCCGCGCTCCAGGGGCCGGCCACCGCGAATCCTCCGACGGCCAGGATCGCGCCGGTCATGGCCGGACCGATCGCGCCGCCGAGGTACAGGGCGCTCGTGTTCGCCGCGAGCGCCGTTCCGCGCCACGCGGGGAGGGTTTCGCTCACGATCGCCTGCTGGGCGGGCAGTCCGAACCAGACGCCGAACACCCACAGGGCCATGTTGAGGAGCGCGAGCGGGAGGAAGACCCGGGTCAGGGGCAGGAGAAACGCGGCCACCGAGAAGCAGGCGAGCCCGATCATGACCACGCGCTTGGCGCCGAGCCGGCCGATCATCCGCGCAGCCACCCGGGTCGCGAACAGGCCGACGAAGCCGATGATCGTCAGGGTCAAGCCAACCTGGAGCGAGCTGAAGCCGAACGACTCGGTGAAATACGTGCCCAGGTAGACGAACAGTCCGAAGGACCCCATGAACCACACGAGGGTCACGGTCACCGCCGCCAGGGTCGGGCGGCTCGCAACCAAAGCACGCAGCCCGGCCAGGTAGGTTTCGGCGGCGGCCGCGCGTGGGGCATCGCGGGGCAGGCGCCATACGAGGGCCAGCGCCGCGACCGCGACGAGCGCGATGAAGGCGAAAACCGCGCGCCACCCGAACGTGGCCGCGATCAGGCCGCCGAGGGGCAGACCCAGGATGGTCGAGACCGGGTAGGCCGCCACGATCGTCGCCATCGCCCGCCCACGCTGCTCGGTCGAGGACAGGTCCGCCGCGTACGCGAACACCGCCGGGCCGACAATGGCCGCGCCGAACCCGTTGACGATCCGGGCCGCCAGGAGGAGTGGGTAGGACGGCGCCAGGCCGGAGGCCACGACCGCGCCGAGGAAGATCGCCATGCCCAGCACGATCGAGAACCGGCGGCCGAGGCGGTCGCTGACCGGCCCGAACGGGATGGCCAGCAGCGCAAGCGGGATCGCGTACGCGCTGGCGAGGAGTCCGACGTTCTCGACCGGCTGACCGAACTCGTGCGCGATCTCGGGCAGGATGGCGACGACGATGTAGTTGTCGACCCCGATCGCGAACAGGGTCGTGGCCAGGATGACGGCGGGCGTCACTCCTCGGGCGGCCTCAGGCCGGCCTCAGGCCGGCCTCAGAGGGCGTCACCTGGACGATGTGCTGGGGGCCGTCCGGCATCTGCCGCAGCGCCGTCCGCAGGAATTCGGGGAAAAGCGGTATGTCCGACAAGGCATCGACCGGGGACCAGCGGAGGACCAGGTCGTGGCCGCGTTCCACCCCGGCGTGGTCGTGCGTCAGGTCGAACAGCGGGCTGTTCGCGGGCAGGTCGACGGCGTAGTAGAAACCCATTTCGTGGACCGGTTGACCTCCCATCGGGGTCACATACTCCATCACCCACAGTAGCCGCCGGACTGCCACCTCCTGCCCGATCTCCCAGCGCATGGTCCGAACCAGCGCGTCAGCGGTCAGCTCCAGCGGCAGCAGGCGCCCGCCGGGCAGCACCCAGAAGGCGCCGTCGAGCGCCCCCTGGAGCAGGACGTGGTCCTCCCAGACGCAGACGGCTGCTACCCGTGGCTGAAAGCGCCACCCGTCGCCGTGGATTTCGACGTAGTTCGACAAGAAGCTTGAGGTCAGCCGGTCGCCAGCTCGGCGGCCGCAGCCTCGGCGCGGAGGCGGGCGAAGCCGGGCTTGATCTGCTCGTTGATGATCCGGATTCGGCCATCGAACGGCAGGAACGCGCTCTTGATGCCGTTCAGGGTCAGCCACTCCATCTCGTCCAGGCCGATGCCAAACGTCCGCGACAGCGCGGCGAACTCATCGGTCAGGGAGATGCCGCTCATCAGGCGGTTGTCGGTGTTCACCGTCACCCGGAACCTAAGCCGCCGGAGGAGGTCGATCGGGTGGTCCGCGAGCGAGCGGACGGCCCCGGTATGGACGTTCGAGGTCGGGCACATCTCGAGCGGGACCCGTGTGTCACGGACGTACGCCGCCAGCCGCCCCAGCGCCACGTGGCCGTCCGGATGCACGGTGATGTCGTCCACGATCCGAACCCCGTGGCCCAGCCGTTCGGCGCCGCACCACTGGAGGGCCTCCCAGATCGAGGGCAGGCCGAACGCTTCGCCGGCGTGGAGCGTGAAGTGGAAGTTCTCGTGGGCAATGAGGTGAAACGCGTCGAGGTATCGGGTCGGCGGGTAGCCGGCCTCCGGCCCGGCCATGTCGAAGCCCAGCACGCCCCGGTCACGGTGCCGAATGGACAGCTCGGCAATCTCGACCGATCGGGCCGCCTGGCGCATCGCGCTGAGCAGGATGCCGATCGAGATGCTCCGTCCCTCGGCGCCGCGCCGGACCCCGGCCAGGACCGATTCGACCACGCCATCGAGGGTCATCCCCTTCTCGAGGTGGAGCTCCGGCGCGAACCGGATCTCGGCGTAGACGACCCCATCGGCCGCGAGATCCTCGACGCACTCGGCGGCGACCCGCTCGAGCGCCTCGGGCGTCTGCATGACGCCCACCGTGTGGGCAAAGGCCTCGAGATAGAGCTCGAGGCTCGAGTCGGGCTTGCCCTGGTAGAACCACTCGGCCAGGGCGTCGGGGTCGGTGGTGGGCAGGTCCCGATAGCCCGTCTCCGCCGCAAGCTCGATCACGGTACGAGGCCGGAGGCCTCCATCCAGGTGGTCGTGGAGGAGCACTTTGGGCGCCGACCGGATGGTGGCGACGTCGAGGCTCATCCGGCGGCGTCTCGGGCGTCGCACCAGGCTCGGATGATCGCCATCAGCTCGGCCGCCGCGTAATCCGCATCGGCGAGA
This sequence comes from Candidatus Limnocylindria bacterium, assembly GCA_035999355.1. Classification (GTDB taxonomy): domain Bacteria; phylum Chloroflexota; class Limnocylindria; order QHBO01; family QHBO01; genus DASTEQ01. The sequence continues at coordinate 3,355 of DASYGU010000100.1, forward strand.
TCGGCAATCCGCATGTAACGAGCGTGGTCACCACCACCATCAAGTCGGGGATGGGTGCCCGGAATCGAGGCGCCCTCGTGGAACAGGAGGCTGACGAATTTCGTCGCCCGCGGCTGGAAGCTGGCGAGATTGCCGCGGTACACGAAGGTCGGCGTGCTCCACTTGATGACCTCACCGATCCGCGGGTCGGCGTCGAGGATGATCTCCCGAACGCGGGCGACGACCGGCTTCTGCGGGTTGGCGTACGCCGCCAGCCAGGCGTCGACCTCCGGGCTGTGGCCCACGGACTCAGCCGGTCTCCGCGGGCGTGGCATCGGTGATCGACTCCCCGGAGTGGATCCCAGTTCGGCGGTGGAAGGGCGCCGTCGCCGCGTCGTTCATCTCGAACCGCGAGGGCGGCGCAGCCGCCGCGAGTCGCGCGATCTCGTCCTCGGTCAGGTCGTAGCCGAAGCGAATGGCGGCCACGTTTTCGTCCTGGTAGCGCCGCGGCAGGGAGTCGCGAATGGCCCCCTCGTCATACTCGATGCCGGCCAGCTTCAGCAGCCGGCCGAGCGCGATCATGTTGCCGAACAGCTCTTTGCCGAAGTGCGCGGACCCGAGCGAGGCGAACGGAATCTGCTCATCGCCGGGCAGGCCCAGGCCCAGGTCGGTCACGACCTTGCGGCCGCTGATCCGGAGATGCCCGCGGTCCGCGAGGCGCAGCAGGATGTCGGCCTCTTCGACCACCGGGTTGTCGATCGGGACGTCGTCGAAGATGACGAAGGCGTCGGACATGGAGCCGCGGACCGAGGAGTCGTAGTCGAGCAGCACGGTGACCTGCTTGCCCATGCGGGCCAGGAGGCTGCCCAGGATGCCCGCGATGAGCCGCACTCCCTGGCCGCCCACCCCGTCGAGCGCGATGCGGGTTGCCATCCGGCCGCGCGCCGCCCTACTCGAGCTCGGCCGGGTCGATCCCGGCCGCCTTGAGGGCCTCAGGCAGGGTGAGCTCGCCCTTGGCAACCTGGAGCTTGACCGCCGGATCGAGGCGCTGCATGAGGGCCAGGCGCTTCTGGGCCTCCGCCCGCTTGCGGGCCTTCTCGTCATCGGAGACGACCGGACGCTCCGCCCGAGGCGCCGGAGTCGCGCCGGCGCCATTGATCGGCGCCGGGCCATCCGTCTGCGCGGGCTCGTCGGCAAGGGCGCCATTGCTGTGCTCGGCGTGCCCCTCGGGGTAGAGGATCCCCAGCTCGTGGGGGCCGAGCCGCTCGGCCCCCTTCGGGGCGCGCTTGTACGTCTTCCGGTAGAAGGTGAGCATCTCGTTCGCGTTGGCGAAGCCGATCCGCCGGCCGTTGTTCTCGATGCACTGCGACGTGATATCGACGAACGAAAAACCGTCGTGCTGGATCGCCTCGCGGATCGCGGTCCGCATCTGGGGCTGGTGATAGACCGTCGTCCGCGCGTAGAGCGCATGCGGAGAGCTGCGGACGATGCCCTGCAGGTTGATCGGGGTGTTCGGGTTTCCGCCGGGCGAGGAGAGCGTCTTCGTTCCATTCGGGGTGGTCGGCCCGGTCTGGCCGCCGGTCAGCCCGTAGATCTCGTTGTTGTTGCACAGGATGGTGACCCGAGCGTTCCGGCGGATGGCGTGGATGAGGTGATTGCCGCCGATGGAGGCGGTATCCCCGTCGCCCGCCACCACGATCACGGTGAGCTCGGGACGGACGGTCTTGATCGCCTCGGCCACGGGCAGGGTCCGGCCATGGAGGGTGTAGACCGCGTCGTATTTCATGTACGAGCCCATCCGGCCGGTGCAGCCGATGCCGGTCACGATCACGGTGTTCGACTGGTCCAGGCCCAGCTCGTCGAGGACCATCGCCAGCTCGATCATGATCGTGCCGATCCCGCAGCCAGGGCACCAGATGGTCGGGAAGAGGTCCATCTTGAGCTTGGACTTGAAGCCCATCTCGGCGAAGGCGGCCTCAGGCATCGGTCTCGCTCATGCTCAGCCGATCCCCAGTGGCGCGCGGTCGGCGCGCTGGTTGGGAGCCGGTGGGACCGGCGGCTCGTCGGGGCCGTCGCCCAGCACCCGGGCCAGCCCGGCGTTGACCGCCTCGAGGCTGATCCGTCCACCGAGGAGCGGCACGCGCTTGACCTCGCGCCGAAGCGCCAGCTCAGCCATGTCCGCGTACTGCCCGTCGTTGGCTTCCACGGCCACGATCGTCTCGTAGCCCTCGGCCACCGCGCGGAGCTCCTCGGTCAGCATGGGGTGGATCCGGATCGGCCGGAACAGCGCGTACTCCTCGGCCAGCGGCGCGGCCACCCGCGAAACGATCCCGTAGCCGATGACCAGCGTCTTGGCATCGGTGTTCCAGCCGTGCTGGTACAGCGCGTAGCGGTCCGCAACTTCCCGGTGCCGATGCTTGGCGGCGTAGTACTGGCGCAGGTACTCGTCCGCGTCGGCGGTGGCCGGCTCTCCGGCATTCGGGCCGTGCTCGTACATCAGGACCCCGGCGAAGAAGCGCGGGTCGGCCCCGCCGCTGGCCAACGGCTCCAGGTCGCGGGGGATGATCGACACCCCGGCCTCGAGCTCCTCCAGGTCGACGACCTCGTTCAGGTGGGCGACAAAGGTGTCGGACAGGAGGACCACCGGCGAGCGCGACTCCTCGGCGGCATTGAAGGCCGCCACCGCCAGGTTGAATGCTTCCGGCACCGAGTTCGGATAGAAGGCGATCGGCGTGTAGTCGCCGCTGCTGCCGTAGCGAACCTGCAGGATGTCGCCCTGTCCCGGCATCGTCGGCATCCCGGTGGCCGGTCCCACGCGCTGGACATCGACGAACACGCTGGGCACGCCCACCTTCTGTGCGTAGCCGATGGCCTCCTGCATGAGGCTGAAGCCGGGACCGCTGGTGGCGGTAAATGACTTGGCGCCGGCAAGCGAGGCGCCGATGACCGAGTTCGCGCTCGCGATCTCGTCCTCGGCCTGCAGAAAGCCGAACTCCGGGTGCTCCGCCGCCCAGCCGGACGCGATGTTCAGGATCTCGGTCGAGGGACTGATCGGGTAGCCGGCGTAGTACGAAGCCCCGGCGGCAATGGCCCCCCGGAACACCGCCTCGTTTCCCTGGACCAGGCGGCGCATCGGTCTAGCCCTCGTCTCCAGGCCCGTCGGCCCTGACTGCGTTCCCCGTTCCGGCGTCTCCCGCTCCGGCGTCACCCTTGGCGGCATAGGCGGCGATCGCAGCCGGGATCATCTCGATCGCCAGATCCGGGCAGTAGCGCTCGCAGAGGCCGCACAGGATGCAGTTGTCTTCTTCGAGGATGGCGTCGTCGCGAAGGACGAGCGTTCCCTTGGGACAGATGTCGACGCAGATGTCGCAGCGTTTGCAGAAGACCGGGTTCCAGCTGATGTTCTGGTAATCGATCCAGCGCACCCCGTCCTGGTGGCCGGTCGAGGTGCCGGTCCCGAAATGGAGAGCGTTTGCCAGTCGATCCGCGCTCATAGGGGGACCGATGATAGTCGCGTGGCCCCACGATCGGGCAGCGATGAGCCCCGCCAGCGGCCGGGGCCTGCACCCGAGCGCCGGCTCAGGCGGGATTCGGCTCCGGTTCGACCGCCGGCTCGGGCTCTGACGCTGTTCGCGGCCGACCGGTGACCATCGCGACCACCGCGCCCATGATGATCGCGGCCGCCAGCCAGGTCCGCGGCGTCATCGGCTCACTCAGGACGATGACGCCCAGCGCGACGGCCACGATCGGGTTCACGTAGGCCGTGGTCGAGATCACGCTGATCGACACATGGCTCAGGAGCCAGAAGTACGCCGTGAACGCGACCAGCGAGCCGAACAGGATCAGGTACGCCAGCGCAATCAGCGACTCGGTCGAGAACGCGTCCGGGTTCACGTCCGCCAGCTCGCCGCGGAGCAGACCGATCAGCAGCATCACCGCACCACCGGCCAGCATCTGAAGCCCGGCGCCCTGGAACGGGGAGGTCGGCATCGGGATCCGGCGCGAGTACACCGACCCGATTGACCACGAGATCGCGGCGCCCGCGACGAGGGCGAGCCCGAGTGGATCAATTGGCGGGCTGCCCTCGAGCGGGACGACGAGGATCGCCACCCCGATCAGGCCGGCCACGAGGCCGGCGACGGCGAGGCGGCTCGGGCGCCGGCCGGCGACGACCGCCTCGAAGATCGCCATCCAGATGGGCGTGGTGGCAATGATGAGCGCCGCGATCCCGGTCGCGATCAGCTGCTCGCCCAGCACGACCCCGCCGTTCCCGCCGACCAGGAGCAGGCTCCCGATGAGGAGAGCCGAGCGCCAATGCTGGCGGGTGGGCCGCTCGAGGCGCCCCCCACGAAGCCGGCTCCACACGATCAGCGCGGCGAGCAGGATGACCCCGGCGGTCGTATATCGCACCCCGGCCGCCACAAGTGGCGGCAGCGTTTCGACCATGACCGCGATGCCCAGGTAGGTCGATCCCCAGACCACATAGACGATGCCGAGGGCGGCCGCGACCTTCCAGCCGGCGGCACCGGATGCGTTCGGGACCATCGGCGCATTGTGCCCGGCCTCGGTAGACTGCGCCGAGCATGCGCATTCTGATCGGCCTGCTCGGGGCGGTCGCCGTCGCGCTCCTTGTCCTCCTCGTGCTTCCGCTGTTCGGCGTGTCCATCGGCTTTGGGCCGTTCGCCAGCGTCGAGCCGTCGGCGTCGGCCAGTGCGAGCGCGAGCGCATCGGCCAGCTCCTCCGGGTCGGAGGCGGCG
>DASYGU010000142.1:0-5932 GCA_035999355.1 Candidatus Limnocylindria bacterium
AGCCGACAACCGAGGCAAGCGCCCGACCAGAGCTGACGAGCAGGACGGCGACCCCGGCGGCCAGGAGCGAGGACACTGCATACCCGGTCAGAAGCAGGGTGACCATGTTCGTCCGGCCGCCCGTGCGGGCGACCGCCAGGACGAGCGCCACCGCGCCGAGACCGCCGGCGAACGCCATGCCCTGGGCCAGCCCGATCCCGAGCCACGCCGTGCCCGCCCCAACGGCGAGGGCTGGCACGAGCACGGGGGCGGTGATGGCCAGCACAGCGCCGAGGGAGGCGCCCGCCGCGCTGCCGATGATGTACGGATCGGCCATCGGGTTGCGGAGCAGGGCCTGGAACACGACGCCAGCGCAGCCCAGCCCCGCGCCCACGAGCAGGCCAGCCAGCACCCGCGGCAGACGGACCTCGAACAGGATCGTCGGCGCGGTCGACGCCCATGTCTCGCTGACCGGGAACCCCATCCGCTGGGCGATGATCCCGATCGCCTCGCCGAGCCCGACATCGGCGCTGCCGACCGCGACCGCGGTCAGCGACGCGACGAGCACGAGGACCACCCCACCGCCGATGGCGAGCGTGGCCCGCCCGGGCGAGGGCCCACCGACGAGCGGTCGGGCAGCAGCGGTGGCCCGCATCAGGCGCTCAGTCGAAGGCGTCGGGATGGATGGCGAGGGCGAGGGCCTCGAGCCCATCCACGATCCGGGGTCCGGGCCGCGTGATCACCGGGTCCTCCGCCATGACCAGCACGTCACCGTTCACCACCGCGGTCATCTCCGCCCAGCCACCGGGCCTCGCGGCGACCGACTCCGGGGTGATCGACACGTCATATGCCCCATCCCCTAGAAGGATGAGCTCCGGATTTGCGGCCACCAGGTCCTCGAGCGCGATGGCGGTGGTCAGCGGATCGCCGAGGATCGCATCCCCGCCGGCTGTCGCGATCAGCCCGGCCAGGAAGGAGTCCTCGGCGGCGGTGTAGATCGCCCCCTCGAACAGGCCGACCTCGTAGAAGGTCCGCGGCGTCGGCTCGCCGGCGACCGCCTCCTCGACCGCCTCGATCCGGGTCTGCATTTCGGCGACCACGTCATCGGCTTCGGCGACGGTGTTGATCGCCTGGCCCACGAGCTCGATGTTGTGGGTCACCTCGTGGAGCGACTCGGGGTACAGGACGAGGACCGGGTAGTCGAGGTCGGCCAGCTCGGTGATGACCGCGCTGGGCGTCAGCTCGTTGCCGGCGGCCAGGATGAGGTCCGGATCGGCAGCCACGACGAGCTCGATGTCGACTACCTGGCCAATGACCACGTCGTCGACGTCGTCCACCTCGGCCGGATAGTCATCGAAGTCGGTCACGCCGACCAGGCGGTCGCACGCGCCGAGCGCGCAGACGATTTCGGTGTTCGACGGGGCGAGGCTGACGATGCGGGCCGGCTCGGCGGGGATCGCCACCTCGCGGCCGGCGTCATCGGTCAGGGTCTGGGGGTAGATGACCGCGGTCGGCGGCGATGCGCTGGGCACGAGGCTGGCTTCGGCGCTCGGCGGTGCGCTCGAGCTCGCGGACGGCTGGCAGGCAGCCAGAACCAGGAGGAGGGGAACCAGAATACGGATGCGGCGCGGCGCCATGGTGATGTCACTCCCTTTCTCACGAGGGTTGAGACATCGCGTTGTGGCTGGGCGACCTGGCTCCCGGAGCGACTCCGGTCACAGTTGCGGGACAGCACCGGTCTTGCACCGGCTTCGCCATTTACCCGCCGGCCTTTCGGCGGCGGCACCCCACGCGGTCTTCGATTGGTCGGCCGATGCTACACCCCGGCGCCGACCTCAACGTGGCCGTAGAGCGGGGTCTCGCGGGCGGTGTCGGACAGCATGGGGTCGAGCATCTTCTGGATGGCGAGGGTATGGGTGCAGCCGCCGGCCTGCTCGAACAGATGGCAGTCACAGTGCCAGTGCTCACCATCGAGCGAAACCTTGTGGGACCCGTTGTCGCCGGCGAAGGTGGCCTCGAGCCGGTCGATCGTCACCCGATCGGGCTCGTGGGCGTAGCGCATCGCCTTCTCGACCTTGCCGATCATGCCCGAATGCACGATTGCTACTCCTCCAGGCGCCCGAGGGCGCCCTCTTCAGGCGCCCGTCAGTCTGACCTGGCGAGCCGCTCTTTCAGCATTGCCAGCAGTGTAACCGGGGTGGGGTCAGTCTGGTAGAGGATGGCCAGGTACACGCTCACGAGGTCGCCCCAGGCCACAGCCGACATGACCCGCGCCAGCGGCGACGGCCCCTCGGCCCAGATCGTGGCCCGGTTGGTGGCCCGCTCCCCGAGGAGCTCCTCGACCACGCGGTAGCGGGCCGCGATCGCATCACTCTCGGTCGGGTCGCGCACCTCGATCACGAATGGCGCGTCGGCCAGCTCGCGCGGGTTCAGCGAACCCTCGATCGCGTTGTGGTTGGCCTCCGGCATGGGCTCGTAGGTCGCCCATGACTTCGCGTTCTCGTTGAACTGGGTCTTCCAGCGTCGCGCGACCGGCGCCATGATCCCGGCCCCGTAGACCACCGGCACCCGGCCCAGGATGCTCCACGCCAGCTGCTTGGCGGGGTTGGCGTCGGTGTCCACGCCCGGCCCAAGCCGCTCCATGATCTCGTCCAGGAGGGCCACGGTCGGGCCCAACGGGTCTGGATCGGTCAGCAGGCCGGCCGCGACGAGGAGCTCGTGGAGGAGCCCCACCGACCAGCCCAGGGCCGCGCGCGGCTGGCCGGGCTGCTCGTAGCGGAGCCACGGGGTGCCGTCGGCCTCGGCCAGGCGGCCGAGGGTGCCTCCGGCAGCGATCACCACCAGGGGCAGATTGCGCTCTCGCGCCTCGGCCGCCGCAGTGATGGTCTCGATCGTGTCCCCCGAATGCGAGGCAGCAACCACCAGGGTCCGCTCGCCCAGACCGGTGGGCAGGTGGTAGTCGCGCTGGACGAGGAGCGGCACGCGGAGGCGGTCACCGGCGGCGGCGGCGACCAGGTCGGCGCCGATGGCCGATCCACCCATGCCCAGCACGACCACGAGGTCCACGTCCCGGTGACGATCGGTCAGGGCCAGCCCGGCCGCCGCCTGCCGGGCACCGGCCAGCTGACGCGGGAGGCCGCGAACCCGTCCCAGCATGTCCTCCCGGTCGATGCGCGCGATGACCGCCGGCGCGTCGAGTGTGATCGCCTCGTCGAAGGTGGGCTGTGCGTCCGGATCCGGGCCGTCGTCGGACTCGTCCTGCCGGCCGGGGACCTCGTCCGGGTCCTTGTAGCCGAAGAAGTCGCGGGCGTCGGTCACCGGGCGCTCACGCGGCCGACGCGGCGGCGGTCGCGATCCGGCGGCCTTCGGCCAGCAGGGTCTCGACGTCTTCCGGCGAGCCCGCCTCGACGTAGATCCGGAGCAGGGCCTCGGTTCCGCTGAAGCGGATGAGGAGCCACGACTCGTCGTCGCGATGGAACTTGAACCCGTCGCCGGTGTCCAGCGCCTGGCGCCGGACGACCTCGCGCCCGCCGAGCGTGGTCGGAGCCTCGTGCTCCAGACGGGCGAGGGTGTCGCGTTTGATGGCCGGATACTCCTCCCGCGAGAAGCGGACATCGATCCGGTTGTAGTACGACGGACCGGCCAGGGCCTGGAGCTCAGCCAGCACCTCGGAGGCGCGGCGCTCCCGGGAGAGCCACAGGTCGAGAAGGAACAGGCCGGCCGCCAGCCCGTCACGTTCGGGGATGTGGATCCCGAACCCGAATCCGCCGGACTCCTCGCCGCCGATCTCGGCGTGCGTCTCTTCCATCTTGGGCCCGACGAACTTGAAGCCGACCCCGGTCTCGTAGGCCTCGGTGCCGAACAGCGCCGCGAGCCGACGGGCCATGGAGGTGGTGGTCACCGTGTACACCGCCGGACCGATCCGTCCGCGCACCTCGAGCAGGTACCAGTACAGCAGCCCGTAGACCTGGAGCTGGTTGACGAAGATCCCCTCCTCGGTCGCCATCCCCACCCGGTCGGCGTCACCGTCGAACGCAATCCCGATGTCGGCGCCCCAGCGCGGGATCTCCTCGAGCCACTCGTCGATGTTGGGGCGGATCGGCTCCGGGTTGACCCCGCCGAAGAACGGGTTCCGCTCGGTGTGGAGCTCGCGAATGGTCAGCGTGCCGCCGTCGAGCAGGCGGGTGAACCAGCCGGCGCCAGACCCCCACATCGGCTCGACCAGGACCTTGCCCGACGCGCCGCGAATCCGCTCGAGGTCCACGATTGCGGCCAGCTGTTCGCGGAAGCGCGGGTACGGATCGAAGACCTCCACCAGGCCGGCAGCCACTGCGTCCTCGTATTCGCGCCGGGGAGGGACCTCGTCCTCCGGGTAGCGGTCCATAGTGGCCTCGATGGCCGCCAGCATGGCCGGGGCCGCGGCGCCGCCGGTGTCGGCCTTGACCTTGAACCCGTTGTCTGTCCACGGGTTGTGGCTGGCGGTGATCACGATCCCGGCGCCCGCATGGAGCTCGCGGGTGAAGAACGACACGACCTGGGTCGGCACCGACCCGGGCGGGGTGTGGCACCGGATGCCGTGGGCGGTGAGGACCTCGACGCAGGCCCGCGCGAAGTGCTCCGAGGCAAAGCGTCGGTCGTGGGCGACAACGACTCCGCGATCGATGGTTCCCTGCTCCGCGAGGTAGTCGGCAACGCCGCGGGCACAGCGGCGGACGTTGTGGAAGGTGAAGTCCTCGGCGATGGCCGCACGCCAGCCGTCGGTCCCGAAGCGGATGGTGGTCACGGGCAGGGCTATGGTAGCCGCCCCTCGGCGGTGGCCGTCACCGCATCGAGGGCGGCCTGGACCGCCGGCACGAGGGGCCGCAGCGGCTGATCGCGCGAAATCGTCATCGGAGAACCCGTGACGAGCGTCAATCGCGAGAAGGGCAGGGGAAGCAGCTGGCGATCCCAGCGCCGGGCGAGCCGGATGGCGGGTCGGGCGCGAACGGCGACCGGAACGACCGGCAGGCCCGACTGCCGGGCCACGATCAGGACACCCGGCTTCGCCACCCGGTACGGACCCCACGGTCCGTCCGGGGTGACCACCACCGAGTACCCCGATGCGCCGAGCTCTCCGAGCCGGCGGGCGAGGGCACGAGATTGCGCGGCCTGGCCCTCGTCGGGGAGACGGAGGATCACCACCTGCCCTGGGCGCCGGGCGAGAGATTCGAAGATGGTCTGGATCACCGTTCCCCGATCGGTATCGGTCGTGAACGACGCGTGACCGAGGTCGCCCCGGCGGGCCGAGGCAATCGCGTACAGGGCGAGGTTGTACTCGTGCCAGAAGGCGAGCACGACCGTTTCGCGGGTGACCGGTCCTATGCGCGCCGTACGCGCCACGAACCGCAGATACCACGCCAGGAGCCGGCCGCACAGGCGGGCCCTAGAGGTACCGGTCGCCGGTGGCCTCCCCGATCTCGTCCAGGATGGGCTTGATCTCCTCCGCCCGGTCGCGGGCGCAGATGAGCAGGGCATCGGGCGTGTCGACCACGATGATGTCCTTCAGGCCAACGGTGACCACCAGCCGCTCCCCGCCGTGGACGAGGACCCGCTGCGACCCGCGGTCCAGGTGCTGGCCGGAGGCAACCAGGCTCTTGCCACTCTGGCGGCTGAGGGCCTCCAGCAGGGCCGACCACGAACCGATGTCCGACCAGCCCGCGTCCAGGGCCACGACCGCCATCCGCCCGTCGGCGGCCGCCGGCTCGGCGATTCCGGCATCGAGGCTGATTGCGGGCAGCGGCTCGAGGAGCGCACGGGCATCGGTCTGCCAGCCCGGCGTGCGTGGGATCCGGCCGATCTGGTCCAGCGCCTCGGTCAGGGCCGGCTGGAACCGCTCCATCGCCTGGCGGAATGCATACCCGGTCCATACGAACACGCCCGCGTTCCACAGCGCCCCGGAGGCGACGAGCGCCTT
>DASYGU010000157.1:0-3810 GCA_035999355.1 Candidatus Limnocylindria bacterium
CGGGCGAGCATCCGGGTCCATCGGGCGACGAGCGGCGGCACGACGCAGGCCAGCGCGGCCGCGTCGACATCGTCCAGCCGGTGGCCGTCCAGGGCCAGGAGCCCGGTGACGGTGGCCGCGAGCTCGTCGTCGGTCGCGCGGGGATCGGTCTCGGCTGACCATGAGCCGACGAGCACGTCGTCCTCGAAGAGCCCGAGGCCCGTGTTCGAGTTGCCGATATCGGCCGCCAGGAGTCGCATCCGCGGAGCATCGTAACAGCCAACTTGACCGATTCTGGCGGTGCTAGACTCCCCCAGACCCCGCAGGAGTGACCGATGGAGCCCACGCCCGAACCGCGCGCCAAGCTCTATATCAACACCGGTCTGGTCACCGACAAGAGCGACATCTACAACATCCTTCGTCCGCTGCTGAAGCAGACGGTGACCTACACCTACTTCCGCGGAAACCAGGTGGCCAGCTACGGAACGGGCTGGGTCGAGCGGCTGGTGGTCGACCATCCGGAGATCGCGTCCTACTTCACGCCGCTCGCTATCTGCCTGAACCTCGACTCGTTCGACTACCTCCAGTTCGACACCACCTCGGATCAGCTCCTGACCTACACCCTGGTCATCGGCTCCGAGAAGGTGATGATCGAGTTCGCGCAGACCGCGACCGAGATCGGGCTCGAGGACGAGGCGCAGATCCGCATGCCGACCACCGTCGACGAAATCGCGTTCGATCCGGACTTCATCCAGATGGAGCTCCTCAAGTCGCCCGACACCCCCGACGAGGACGAGGACGGCTAGACGGCGCGCTCCCGCCCATGAGCGCAGCTTGCTTCCGAACGGCCTTCGCGTGGTGAGCCAGGCCATGCCGCACGCCCGATCGGTATCGGTGGCCCTCTTCGTCGGGGTCGGCAGCCGGCACGAGGCTGACGGCGAAGCCGGGCTTTCCCACATGGTCGAGCACCTCGCATTCAAGGGCACCGACCGCTACCCGGAGCCGGGGACCCTGTCCGAAGCCATCGAGGCCTGCGGCGGGACGGTGAACGCCTCCACCGACCGGGAGCTGACCGTCTACTCGGCGCGCGTCCCGCGCACCCGCGCCGACCGTGCCTTCGAGGTGGTGGCCGAGCTCGCCCTCCACCCGCTCCTGCGGCCCGCTGACCTCGTCGCCGAGAAGCCGGTGGTGGTGGACGAGATCCGCGCCTACGTCGACTCCCCGTCGGACCACGTCTTCTCGCTCTTCGACGAGCTGCTGTTCGGATCCCATCCGCTCGGACGGGAGATCGCGGGCACGCCGCGCGGCGTCCGCCGCACGAGCCAGGCGTCGGTGGAGCGCCACTGGCGGCGCTGGTACGCGGCCGAGCACATGGTCCTGGCGGTGGCTGGTGCGATCGACCACGCCGCCGTCCGCCGCGCAGCGAAGGCGTGGTTCGCGCCTCCCGGCCGCCCGGCCGGTTCGCGCCGTACGGTGCGATTCAGCAAGCCGTCGGCTGCCGCGCCGGGGACCGTCCGGGTGGGCTACCGGCGCCTGACCCAGGGCAACCTGTGCCTGGGAATGCCCGGCGTGTCGCGGACCCATCCGGACCGATGGGCGCTCGACCTTCTGACCGCGGTCCTGGGTGACGGGATGAGCAGCCGGCTGTTCCTTGAGCTCCGAGAGCGACGGTCGCTGGCGTATGACGTCGGCACCTTCGCGACCTCCTACGCCGACTGCGGCACGGTCGGGATCCACGCCGGGTTCGACCCGGCCCAGGCCGATGCCGTGATTCGGGCCGCGCTGGAGCAGCTGGAGCGGGTGGTCCAGGACCCGATCCCGGCCGCAGAGGTGGATCGCGCCAAGGCCTACACGCGGGGCCGCATCGAGCTCCGGCTCGAGGAATCCAGCGCGGTGGCCGCCTGGCTGGGGACCGGGGAGAGCCTCCTGCCCCGGATCATGACCGTGGACGAGGTGATCGAGCAGTTCGAGACGGTCACGGCCGATGACATGCTCCGCGTCGCGCGCACCTACCTGCGCCCGAACCAGGCCCGCATCGCGCTGCTTGGGCCCTTCCGCGGGCGTCGCAAGGTCGAGGCCCTGCTGGCCGCATGAGCGCCGAGAGCGGGATCGACCTCGTCCCCGACCAGCTGGCCCTCGCCCGGGCCCAGATGGACGCCGCTCAGTACGGGGTGGTGGAGGGAACTCTTCGCCGTCGGATCGCGACCCTTGAGGCAACCGGGCGCAACCCGGAAGAGCTGGACTCGGCACGGGCACTGCTTGCCGAGGCCCTGTGGCGCTCCGGCCGACCGGTGGCGGCGTACGAAGCGGTGACCGCCGTCCGGCCGCGCGGCGTCGAGCGGCGCCGGACGATCACGATGATGGTCGAGGCCGAGGGGCTGGCCGCGATCGGCGAGCAGCGGCAGGCCGAGGGTCTCCAGGAGCGGGTCGTGACCGCGGTCGGCGCCGACGAAGCCTGGCGCCTGAGGCGGGGAGCCCCGAGCCGGCTGGACTGGCCGACGCCGTCGTGGGCGGGGCCGTCGTCCACGGCCATCGATGCCTCACCGGCCGAGGACCGGCTGGGGTCCGCGGCCGTGGCCTATGGGACAGGCGACTTCGCCACAGGCGATCGGGAGCTGGCAATCGCGCTGCGCCGCGACCCGCGAATCGCCGTGTCCGGCATCGCGCTCATCGAGTCCGGACTCGGCGCGCAGCCCAGCGCGGAGCGTCTGGTACTGTACGGCGACCTCCTCCGGGCGGCCGGTCGCGAACGCGACGCCGCTGCCGCCTACGATCGCGCCGCGCGCACCTGATCCCACCTGCCAGGAGAGCTTCCATGGAGCGCACCCTCGTCCTCGTCAAGCCCGACGGCGTGCAGCGGGGGCTGGTCGGGGAGATCGTGGGCCGGCTCGAGCGGAAGGGCCTCAAGCTCATCGGCCTCCGTCTGCTGTGGGTCTCTCGCGAGCTCGCGGAGCAGCACTACGCGGTCCACGCCGGCAAGCACTTCTACGCCGGGCTGGTCGAGTTCATCACCGCAGGGCCGGTCGCGGCGGTCGCGGTCGCCGGGCCGGATGCGGTCGCGGTCGTGCGACGGCTGGTGGGCGAGACGATGCCCAACGAGGCCGAGCCGGGCACGATTCGCGGGGACCTGGGCGTGAGCGGGCTCCGCAACCTGATTCACGCGTCGGACGCGGTGGAAACCGCGGAAGCGGAGCTCGCCCTGTGGTTCGAGTCGGGCGCGCTCGTTGACTATGAGCGCGCGGTGGACCGCTGGATCGTGGCGGAGGAGCCGCCGGCCGGCTGATCGAGCCAGGCTGACCACCCGTCCCGGAGACCGGTCTCGTCCAGCCCCGGATAGGCGGGGACCTTGAACAGCGTGATCCGGTCGAGCGGGAAGTAGCGGACGAACGCCCGACCCACGATGAGGTCCCGTTCGATCGGCCCGAAGAAGCGCGAGTCCTGGCTCTCCGGCCGGTTATCGCCCATGACGAAGTACATGCCTTCGGGGATCACCCAGCGATCCGTACCCTCGGCGTCGCGTGGCAGAGTCGGCGACGGCCGCCCATCGGTCCCGGTCACGACGTAGCCCTCCGTCAGGCGGACCTCGACCCCGTTGACGGGGGTCACGAACACGGCGCCGTTCTCGAGGCGAACCGTCTCGCCCGGCAGGCCGATGACCCGCTTGATGAACGGAACTCCGCCCTGTTCGTACCCGTTCGGCGGCTGGAAGACGACGATGTCGCCGCGAACGTAGTCGTTCCAGTGCGGCGTGAGCTTGTCGATGAGCACGTAGTCACTGGGCTGGATGGTCGACACCATCGAGTTCTGCTCGACCTCGAACGGCTGCGCGAC